>JAHWKK010000003.1 GCA_019347945.1 Acidobacteriota bacterium
TCCAACCGTTGCCGGGAGTGGTTGCTTTTCTCCCTCGGAATGGAAACTTTCGTGACACTTCTCCACCAGGAGTAGAATGCTTTTGAGCCCGAAAATGCGTGTCGAACCGAAAAACGAAGGTGTGGCCCCTATCTCGTTTCTCTCACTCGCTGTGGTTTCGTTGTCCGCGCTGCTGTGCGCCAGCTGCGGCGCCCCCGTTCAGCGGAATGTTTCGGATTCTGCGTCGGCCATGCCCAGCGCTACTGGGGGAGTTGTGCACGTCGCCTCTCCGACCGGCAAGAAGGCGACGGACCGCGCGAGCATCCAGGCCGCTCTGGAACAGGTTGAGCCCGGTGGCACCATCCAGTTCGCGCCGGGGACGTACCTGATCGGCGCAGGCATCCGGATCCAGGTGGCGCGGCTCACCCTACGCGGCCACCCCCAGGGCACCACGCTACGCGGCTGCGATCCGGACGAATTCGCGACCTACGGCCTCCCGGAGCTGTCGGAGAATTGCGAAGGTCTCCGGCTGCTCGCAGGGCATCAGTCGGTGCACGATCTCACCTTCGAATACGCCTTCACCGGGCTCTATCTCGGCCTGCAGTGGGAGACGGGCGATCACCGAGCGCACCGCACCGAAGGCGGCGATCGGATCATGAACAACACCTTCCGGACCGGGAAAGGTATTGTCCTCCACGGCGACTGGCCGGAGCCATCGGTCATCCGTAACAACCGCTTCATCAACAACTATCACGCGGTCAATATCTTCGGCGCCACGGCCCACGTACTCGACAACCACTTTTCCGTGCCCGAGCCAGAGCGGGTGCCGATTGCCGGCTTCCCGGACGAAGCCGTCCGGATCTTTCCCCGCGACCGGGAAGCCGGGGACACGCTGCCAACCGTCTGTGGCCGCAACGTGGTCGCCGGCAATCGGATCGAAGGGGCGCTCATCGGGATTGAGATCCGCGTTCGGGAGGCGGACACGAGCTGTGAAGGGAATGTGATCCGGAATAACTGGATCGCCGTGACGCCCGCGCGTGTGCCCGAGTGGAGTTCGGTTCCGGCGCCGGATGACAGCCGCATCGTCTACGGATTGGCGCTGGCGCTGAACGACCTTGCGGCCGAGGGTTCCGGTGCGGAGAGTGACGCCGCAGCGCCCCGCATTTCAGGCAACGTCATCGAAGGGAACCGGATCATCGGGGGTTCGGGCCCTGCCATCCAGCTATACGGGGCAGCGGGCAACCGGATCGTCGACAACACCATCACCGGGGTACGACTACGGGAGACGTATCCGGGCCACACGCTGTATCTCCCACCGCCCGGCACCGATGCGAACGGCTCCGGTATCTGGATCTCCCACGGCAGCGACGACAACGAGATCGTCGGCAACACCTTCGAGGACGTGGCGTCGTACGCCATCGTGATCGAGGGTGATCGGAATCGCGTGGTCACCGCGAGCGCGAGCGACTCCGTGCGGGACCTGGGGCGCGGCAACCGCGTGACCGGCTCGAGCGCCACGCCCGCAGCGGCGGAGCCGGCGCACCCGGAGTGGCGACCTGTCGCCTCACCGGACGGGGCCAGAGTATTTGCTCTGGCCTATGCGGACGGCACGCTGTTCGCCAGCACGAGGGCGGGGCTGTTCGCATCCGAAGATCTCGGGACCTCGTGGCAGCTGCGGGGTCCCGCGAGTCGCCTGATCTCACGCGTGCTCCCGACGGCCGAGGGCGCGCTGCTCGTGGGCACGTACCGCCAGGGCATTCTCCGCTCGGACGATGGGGGGCGGACATGGTCACCGGTCGGGTTCGAGCGGAACATCTACACCCAAGGCCTTGTCCAGGATGCCGACGGTCGGATCTACGCGGCGGTTCGGCGCGCGGTAGAGGACGAGCCCACCGGCGTCTTCCGTTCCTCCGATGACGGCCGGACCTGGGTCGCAGCGGGCCTCGGGGCCGAGGAGGTCTACTCCCTCAGTCTGCCCCGCCCCGGGCTGCTCTTCGCCGGCACGCGCCGGGGGCTGTTCCGCTCCGAGGACGGAGGGGCTACCTGGTCCCGCATGGCATCGCTTCCATCGGAGGCTCCCGTGTTGAAGGTGGTGGCCGCGGGAGGACATCTCTATGCCGCGATGGGGTCACGCCTCTCCCGAACCCCCGGCGGCGGCGTAGCGCGTTCCGCGGATGGCGGGCGATCCTGGCAGCCGACGGAGGGACTGCCCCCGGGCACCTCCGTTCAGGACCTCGTTGTTCGGGACGGAGTGGTGTTCGCCGCCACGGGCAATGTGGTGCACGGCGGCGGAAGAGGGGCCTTCCGCCTGGATGAAGGGGGCAGCTGGCAGCCCGCCCGACTCCAGGACGTGTGGCTCCTGTCGCTGCTCGAGACCCCGGACGGTCTGTTCGCCGGAGCCTACGAGCTCGGGGTCTTCCACTCCGCCGACGGTCGGACGTGGAACCACCGCTCCGCCGGACTCCGGAACTGGGAGCCGACTTCCCTTCTCTTCGATGACAAGGGTCTCCTGTACGCGCTGTCGGTGAGAAGCCTGTTTCGCTCGACCGACCGTGGGCGGAGCTGGGTCGAGACGCCGCGGCCCGAGGGCTCGGCGCCCCCCAATCCGTGGAGCCTGGCCGCGGATTCGCGCGGCGACCTGTACCTGGCGGGCGAGGGCGGGGTGCTGGTTTCGTCGGATCAGGGCCAGTCATGGGAGATCCGCCCGATCCCGGGCGAGGACGGTCAGGTATTCGCCGTCACCATGGGCTGCCGAAGTCGGCTGTACGCGGTCGTCAGGGGGAAGGCCGCCTATACGTCTGCCGACGGGGGCCGGACGTGGGAGGTCGTGGATCTCCCGGCCCCGCCGCGCATGGCCCTTTTCGCGAGCCCGGCCGGCGCCCGCTTCCTCACGGCCCCGGACGGGACCTGGCGCTGGAGCGAGGGAGAGTCCTGGCGAGCGGTGAACGAAGCGCAGGTCGGACATTTGACCGCCTGTGGCGATGCCCTGATCGCCGGCACGTTCGCGCGAGGGTTGCTCCGGAGCACCGACGACGGCCGCACGTGGACCCCGATCACCGAGGACTTGCGCGCCGAAGCGCAGCAGGCGGGCTACATCACCTTCACGTCGATCGCCTGCCTCCCGGCCGGGGGCATTCTCGCCGGCACCTTCTGGGACGGCGTGTTCTACAGCCCGGACGGGGGCGCAACCTGGGTCGACGTGAGCGCAGGCTTGCCTTCGCCCTCGTCGCAGGACTTCGCGACGACGCCGGACGGACAGGTCTTCGTCGCCACGCCGGCTGGCGTGTACCAGGCGGATTTCACGGGTGCTCCGCAGCGCGGGGATGGTTCGGTCCCGACGGAAACCGATCGGCTCCAGCCGGACGTTCAAGAGGGAGGTGGTCACCAAGCTGTGGGCGAGGACGGATGATGGGTGGAAGATCGTCCACTTTCACTCCTCGGTGCATGAGGTTGCGCCGACGGCCGTCGTTGTGGCGAGCTATGGAAGTTCTGGATCATGATTCATCCCCGCGCCTCCCGTATCTCTGTCGAGTCCGAATAGCGAAGACCGTCGCCGCCTCCCCGCGGGGGGATGGGCATTAAGCCAGCGCACTCTCCTCGCCGCCGTCGCGCATGAACAGGCAGGTGGCGCCGGTGGCGTCGCGTAAATGCCAGAGCAGGTCGGTGTCGAACTCGCTCGGCAGCGGGAAGACGTTGATGTCGGCGTGCGGGGCCTGGCTGGCGTAGCGGCCGAACTCGCCGTCGGCGACGTGCACGCTGGTCGCGGCCGGCAGGCGCGCCAGGTCGACCAGGCGGACAAGGAACTCCTGCGCGCGCTCCTCGTGCGCCGTGTCCTCGACCGCCGCGATGACGTTGAGCGCGCCGTTCCAGCTGTCGGTTAGCCGGTAGGCGAGCAGGATGGCGAGATCCAGGTTCTCGAATTCCATGTCGAGCTTCCACTCCGGCCCCTGGTCTGGCAGCCACAGGTTGACGCGCTCGCGCCGCCCGAGACGCGCCGTCTCGTGCTCGACGAACAACACTACGCCCATGCGGTGGCGCCTTGCCTCGGACATCAGCTCGTCGAGCGCAGCGTGCGTCTCGCGGTCTTTTGGCAGCTGCAGGAACAGCACGTTGGGGCGGAAGAAGGCTCCGGCGAGCACCTCCATCCCCGTACGCACGTCGTCCTGGAAGCGCTCGGAGCGCAGCACCGTCGCCATTGCAAAGACGCCGCGCTCCTGGAAAGCGCGCACGGAGTCCAGCAGTTGCGCCTCCACGTGTTCGACCTCCCGCTCCGGAGCCATGCCCAGCAGCTTGAGCGAGCCCATCGGGTGCGTCAGGTGATGCAGCAGTTCGAACTGGCCGTGCAACCGGCTCGGGTCCTCGATCGGCACCAGCAGGTTTGGTTTCCAGGCCCGCTCCGCCGTGCCGCGCGCAAGGCGCACGCGCTTGGCGGCCCACTCGGCAAGCGCGGTGAACAGGCCGCTGCGCACGTCGCCCATCGGCGCCGCCAGCGTGCGGTGGACGAGCACGAAATACAATGCGACGACGAGCACCAGAGCGACGAGGCTGAACACTGGGTTGACGATGAACATCACCAGCAGGCAGCCGGCCAGGCCCATGAATGGCACGAAAGTGGGCACTTTCAGCAGCGGCCGGTAGCTCAACAGCCGCAGGCGCTGCTCGATCAGCACGACGAGATTGATCGTCGCGTAGGTGAGCAGGAAGAACATGGTGATCAGCGGTGCAATCGCGTTCAGGTCGCGCAGCATGAGGCCGGCGATGACGATCAGGGACGTCACCCAGGCGGCGTGGCGCGGTTCGTTGCCGCTGGTGGTGCGCGCCAGCCATCCGCCAGCGGGAACGATACGGTGCACGGCCAGCGCCTGCAGGATGCGGGGCGCACCAACGAAGGAAGCGAGCGCCGAGGAGAAGGTCGCCGCCAGCAGGCCGGCGAGCACGGCTGGACCCCAGAAGGCGTAGTCGATCATCGCCGTGTAATTGGTCAACAGCTCGTCGTGCGGAATGGCGCGCATCATCCACCAGGCCAGCGCCAGGTAGATGACGAAGCTGATGGCCACCGCCGCCAATGTGCCCGTCGGAATGGCGCGGCGCGGGTTCTTGAGATCTCCGGACATGTTGGCGCCGGCCATGATGCCGGTCGCCGCGGGGAAGAAGACCGCGAAGACAACCCAGAAGGTGGTGCCCGTGAAATTTTCTTCCGGCGCGCCCTCGAACTCGCCCCACCATACGACCGGGTTGTCCATCGGGGCCGTAAATGCCGCGATCGCCACCGAGGCGATCGACGCGACGATGATCGCCACGATGAGAAACTGTATGCGCATCGCGAATCGTGTGCTGATCAGCGTCAGGCCCAGGATGAGGCCGAAGACGATCAGGTCGATCGCTATCGACGGCAGTCCCGGCACTCCCATTGACTGCGCCGCCCATTCCCAGCCAGCGCGAAAGCCAAAGACGTACATGACGACGCCGAGCGCCTGCGCAACGAACAGCGGCACGCCGAGGGCACCACCGACCTCCAGGCCGAGCGACTGCGAGATCATGGAGAACGCGCCGCCGGCGCCGACCCGGATGTTGGTGACGAAGCTCGACATCGACAGCGCCGTGAAACCGGTGATGACGAAAGCGATGCCGATGATCGCCCAGGCGCCGCCCAGGCCTGCATTGCCGGTGACCCAGCCCAGGCGCAGGAACATGATGACGCCGAGTATGGTGAGCAGCGTCGGCGTGAACACTCCGGCGAACGTACCGAACTTGCTCGCCTGCGCCTGCTCGTGCTCCTCGGCCTGGCGCTGGATGTCCTTGGCCTCTTCCGCTCCATCCGGCGCCTGGCGCTCGATGTCGTCGCCCGCCTCGCCTTCGCCGCGCATGCCCTCTTCTTCTTTGGCCATGACCCTCTCCCTTTTGCGCGTTTCACGCCGGATGCAGGACGTCGCGGCCGACCATGACCATCACCACGACGTCATGCACTGAACGCCGTGAAACGGTGGCGTTTCAATCCGGGAACCCTGGACGGACTGGACGGAGAGCCGGTGGACGTGATCTTCCGTACCACGGTCAGCTTCAACGTTCCCTGATAGCCGGCCCGCCGTTCTCAGGAGTCCGTTCTCCCCCTCCCGATTCTTCTTTCGGTTGCCCTCCGAAGATCGGCTCGGCGGGAGTCTCGCTCTCCTGCTGGTTCATGCTCGATGCGGACGGTTCGTGCTCGATTTGGGCGGTTCATGATCACAAGAAGACAGTTCATATTAAAAAAAGGACAGTTCATGTGAAAGTCTGCTCCGCGGCTCAGAATGAACGGTTGGGAGGAGGCGGCCGGCCCTCTTCCAGGGACGGCCATCGTGACACTGGTCATCCTTACGCTCCATGCTGAGCTGACTCCCGTCCGGCTGCTCATCACTGACTTAGAGGGGGAGGTGATCGTGGCGGTCGCTACAGCCGCTCGAGGGTGGTCACGTTCAGGGTCGTGCCCTGCATACAGAAAGACATCTCGGCGATCGATCCGGTGACCCGTACTCGATCTCCCGGCGTGAGCTCTTCATTCGAGGACCCGAGGGTGTAGAGCGTTCCATCCTCGGTTCGCATGGCGAGACATTCGACGCCTTCGTCGGTGATTTGCCCGGTGACGGTGATCGTGTCGCCGTCGTTCGATCCTCCGGTCACCGCGAGGGGAGAGGACAATGCCTTGATGCGAGCGTCCGGTGTGGCGACGACGAAGAGATACGAATCGCTCGATGTGGCGGACCGCGGGATCGCGACCTGTCGTTCGATACGACCGGTCTCATCGGTACGCCCACGCTCGATCACGTCGTACTCCGACCGAGGTGGTCCGGCTCCGATGATGACTTCCGTATCGGGTGGAAAGCCCTGGCCGGTGACCGTCACCATCTCGCCCGGTGCGCCACTCGTTTTCGAGACCGACGCTACGGGCTCATCGGGCACGTCCGGCTCGATGGTCGTCTGATTCGCCGTGCAGGCTGCGCTCGCAACCAGCACGAACGTTGCGATCAGTGAGAATCTGCTCTTCAGTGCATTCATGTTTTAACGGTGAGTGCGAGGTTCATTCCGTGATGGCGACCGGAACGGAGCTCGCAAGAGCAAAGACGACAGCCGGACCACCGCGGTGGTCGGCCTGCTTCGAAAATGTCTCGTACGGAACCACAAAGGAGGATTGATCAATGAAAGAATGGGCTCTCGGTTTCATTTCAGTGGCACCTATGATCGTCGCGTCGTGCACCACAGCAGATCGTGCCGACGATCATCTGATTCCGCCTCCTGACGAGGCTGCTATCGTTGCGACGTGTGAAGGATTCGGCCCACAGACACCGCGTGACATCGACAATCGACGCGGACAGAATCCGATCGTTTCTTCCTTTGCACCCGATTATGAACGAATGAACCTCTGCAACATCCATTTTCATAAGAGCGCCGAGCATCGATCGAAAGCATTCGCAATTCCTGCCGAGAACAGCGATGGTGGGTTTCGCTGTGCGATCAGCGAAACTCTGACTGCCGCCGAACTGAGGCGGCCCGCGACCGACGTTTGTTCAGGTCTCCAGCCCGGCGACACCATCGAGGTCCACTGGGTCTACTCATCCTGCGACGTCGCCCCGGGGGAAGGCCTCGGCGCCTGTCTCAACGACACGTGCGCCAATCCGGACCTCAGAGTCGAAACGCAGGTGTTCACACTGGTGAATGATCCTTCCGCCCTGGACTTCACCGACTTCGGCTACACCGGCTCCAGGACCGGCGTCTATCACCAGGCCGCATCGCTTCCCACAGGGACCGGCACACCCGTAACCTTCCTCGGGTCGACGACCGGTCCGAGCTATTCGAATGAACAATGTTCGCCCCTCCAGGTCTCGTGGAGCGTCAGACCGGAATGTGCCAGGCTCGACATCAACTCACTCGGCACGTGGTGCCTTTCGAATCCGTTCATGGAGGACCACGCTCACGGCGTCCGCGAGCTCGTGACCGATCCTGCGCTGCTGGCACCGATCAGGTAACTTTCATCGTCTCGCGAAGGGCGAAGCAGCCGAGCCGATCAGGTCGCCAGACCTGCGTAGGTGCCCGGTCCCGGGTGGTAGAGTCAGACTGCGCGAGGTATTGCGACGGGACGGCGAAAACAGAGGAACGAATCCCGAGACCGAACCAGCGACGATCGGGTTGTCGAGCTGTGGAAAACGTTCCGAGCCTCTCCGCGACATCGCCGCGCTTTTCGGGCTGCGGGCCCATGCACACCTGACGAGATCGACGCTCGACAAGCGCTCGTACAGAGGCTGGTTGTCAGACGCGACGACGCTTGCAACGATGCCGGGAGAATGACTCGTGGTCATCATCATCGTGAGAAGATCATCTCGCGGTTGTTGCCGCGCGAGGTCACGTGCCAGAGAGCGCCACGATGTTCGAGTCTGGGCGGTCGAGCCATAGCGAGACCATCCCTCGGTGAGAGAAAAAAGTCCAACCGTTGCCCGAATTGGGAGACGACTGGAAGGAACGTCTTCGAGCTCGTCCATCCCGAAGACCGGCCCGATGTGGAGAGTCGTTTCGCTGAGGTGGTTCGCCAGGAGGCGACCAGCCATCCATTCGAGCTTCGATACCGCCACAAGAGCGGCTCGTGGCGTCTCATCGAGACTGTGCTGAGTCCTGCGCGCGATCCCGACGGAAACGAGATTGTCATATCGAATTATCGTGATGTCACAGAGGCGCGTTATCTGAGACGGCAGTACGAGGAGAGCGAGCGGATCGCTGCGCTGGGGCGGGTCGCATCGTCGATGGCACACGAGTTCAACAACGTGCTGATGGGAATCCAGCCATTCGTGGAGGTGATCAAACGATCGTCCGATCCGGAGCAGCTCTCCAGCGCGGCAAATCAGATCGGCGCGTCGATCCGACGCGGAAAAAATGTCACTGATCAGGTTCTCCGATTCACTCGTGGGCAGCAGAAGCTACTGGGCCCCGTGCGGGTACTCGCATGGTTGGGGGCGCAGCTTCCCGAGATCCGGGCGATCACTCCTGAATCAATCCATCTCGACCTTTCTCTTCCGGATGAGGATCTTTGGGTCACCGGAAACCTCGAGCAGCTCCAGCAGATTCTGGTCAATCTGGTCTCGAACGCGATTCAGGCCATGCCGGAGGGGGGTGAGATGCACATCGTCGCCCAACGAGCACGTCAGGCCAGCTGGAGCTTCGGTCATGTCCCCGATCCGAAATCGATGCTGCATCTCGCGGTGTCCGACACCGGAGTCGGCATCGACCCGGAGCTCCATGGAAAGATCTTCGAGCCGCTCTTCACGACTGGCAAGGTTCACGGAACTGGTCTGGGACTTTCCGTTACGCGACAGATCATCACCGCGCACGAGGGATATCTGTTCGTGGAAAGCCGGCCAGGCCACGGTGCCACCTTTCACGCTTTCATCCCTCTCTCGACTGCCCGGCCGGAGCTAAGAAAACCCCGTGGTGACTCGCGACTCGACGAGCGGATCCGTCGGGTTCTTCTCATCGAAGACGAAGACATGATCGCTGAAGGACTACGGGTTCTGTTCGAGATGGGCGACGTCGAACTGGAGCGTGCCTCCACCGGCATCGAGGGGGTGGAAAGGGCACGTTCCGATGCCTTCGATGCGATCATTCTGGACATCGGCCTCCCCGATATCGAGGGGGAGGAAGTGTTTCAGCAGATTCGGAGCACCGACAGCGATATACCGATCGTTTTTGCGACGGGGCACGCCGACCAGCAGAGACTGGGAGAGCTCCTCCGGAAGCCGCACACCTCATTCGTCGGGAAGCCTTTCGAGCTCGACAGTCTGATCTCGGTGCTGAACGATGCATTGAGGGGATGAAGAGCCTTCCAATTAAAGCTCCCCTGGAAGTTGAGGTCACAGCCAGTAACGCAGCTTGACGAACTCGTGAAGGCGAGGCCGCGGGAAGTTAAGTTGACTTTATGGCTGTGACCCACTTCTCGACAAGCTTTCGTACAGAGGCTCGTCGTCAGACGGACGGACGGCCGCCCGCAATCTCACTTGCCCAGGTCGAATTTTCTGAGATAGCGCAGGGTCACGAAGACGATGAGCGTCACACCCGCCGCGAGAACATATCGCGAGTAACCACACGCGGAGCCGACTGCGGCCGTCGCCCAGACCGAGGCCGCCGTCGTGAGGCCGCGCGGCTTCGATTCGTCCACGAAGACGATCCCCGAGCCAAGAAATCCGACTCCAATCGCGATCGCGTGAATCGCACGGATCGGATCGACCTGAAGTCGCATGATGGCGGATTCGAGCTCGAAGTCGACCCATAGAGCGGCCAGCGCTACAAACAGCGCGGAGGTCACGCCCACCAGGATGTGAGTCCGAAGTCCCGCGGCTTTTTCCGCCCGTTCCCGTTCGTAACCGATCAAACCCGAAAACACGGCTGCCACCATGATCGGTAGCAGAAGTTTCAGCTCCGCTGTCACGTACGGCCCGAGATCCATTCGATCCTCCCTCTCGCTCGACCGGAGTCTACTGGCGCGATTGCCTGGATTCTATCAATGTGCCGGTGCTCGTTACGCTCGAGGGTAAAGTTGGGGTCACACCTCGAATCTAAACTTGCCGGCTACACCGTGAGGGAAGGTTGGGGTCACAGCCAGAATCGCTTTGGCGAACTGGTGAATGCCGAGAAGAGCTGGAACGCTGCGACGGCAGTTCCGAAGATCTCTGAAGGGTATTCGATCGACGTTAAGTTGATTTTCCAGGTGTGACCCCGACTTCCCGACGAGGTTCATCCATATGCTCGAAGTGATCGCGACCCGTCCGTTCGTATTACAATCGACGCGCATGGATGAGGATCTCGGGCGGCACCTCGACGTGCTCGCGGAAGCGGCCGACCGGAAAGATCGACCGTATTCTCGAAGCGGCTCTTTGCTCGATGAGAAGCTCGATCGGCATCAGACCGGGAGCCGGCAGGAACTTACGGAGACGCGATCGATGATCAAACTCTCGTACACGTCTCCGATCGAAAGATCTCCGTGGAAACGACGGGTCCATCGCGGTAGTAAGACGGGGTGATCGGACAACGTCTGTCGCGGTACCGGATCGTCGAAAAACTGGGAGAGGGTGGGATGGGCGTCGTCTACAGGGCGCATGATGAGCGACTCGATCGGTTCGTCGCAATCAAACTGCTCGCTCCGGCTCTGTCAGAGGACAAGAATGCCCGACTGCGATTGCAGCGGGAAGCTTCGCTTCTTTCGAAACTGAACCACCCTAACATCACCACCATTCACGATTTCGAGACAGTGGATGATCTTGCGTTTCTCGTCATGGAGCTCGTCCCTGGGCAGACTCTGGCGGATCTCGTCCAGGATGGACCTTTCAGTGAGATCCGGATCGTGGAATGGGCGGAGCAGCTTTGTTCAGGGCTTGCCGCGGCGCATTCGCTCGGAATCATCCACCGGGATCTGAAACCGGCCAATCTGCGAATGACCCCGGATGGCAGGCTGAAGATCCTCGACTTCGGACTTGCAAAAATCTTCGAGAACCGGACGTCTGCTGACGATCCCACCGGGGTGTTGTTGTCGCAGGCCGGCGCGATCACCGGGACGATCTGTTACATGGCGCCGGAGCAGCTGGAAGGCACAATTCTCGACGGACGCACCGACATCCATGCCGTCGGCCAGGTCCTCTACGAGCTCGCCACCGGACATCCTCCATTCCAGCGGAAAACGGTTACGGAAATGATTCGCGCAATCGCCATGGAAGCTCCGCCCACGCCCGCCTCTCGCGGTGCCCGAATCAGTGGGACTTTCGAAGCAATCATCCTGAGGTGCCTCGAAAAAGATCCGGCCGACCGCTATCAATCGGCCCTCGAGCTCCTTTCGGACCTCCAAACCGTCGGAGCCCGTCCGGAAGGGCGGGAGACGTCGCCCGATCAGGTGACGGTACGCAGAAACATCGAACGACCTCCCAGGTCGGTGGCTCTCCTTCCGTTCGAGAATGCGACCGGTGCCGAGGAGTACGCCTATCTTTCCACGGCTCTTCCCGACGCTGTGGCAACTTTTCTCAGCAGGATCCGATCGCTCAACGTCCGGCCTCTTTCCAGCACGCGAAGATATCTCAGCACCGGAACGATCCCTCGCAACGCGGGACTCGAGCTTCGAGTGGATCTCGTCGTCAGCGGACACTTCATCGCCGATCCCGTCAATATCCGCGTGACTCTGGAGGTGATCGACGTCGACAGTGATCAGCTTCTGTGGGCATCGGCTCTGCGTGTGAAGCGAAGCGAGATGGAGCAGATCGACACCGAGGTCGCGAGCCGTATCAGGGGTGAGCTCCTCCCATCCCTCGGCCTGCGAGCCGGCACCGGCGCTGATGCGACACGCGCAAGAAATCCCGAGGCGTATGATCTCTATCTCCGGTCGCTCGCCCTTGCCGAGAACGTCGCACCTAACAAGGAAGCAATCGAAATGCTGGAAAAAGGGGTCGCCATCGACTCCTCGTTCGCTCCAGCCTGGAGCAATCTCGGGCTGCGACATCACCTGAATGGCAGTTACGGGCACGGAGGGAGCGAGGCTTACGACTTGTCGCAGCGCGCGTATCTGCGTGCGATCGCGCTCGACCCGGAACTGCTGTCGGCGACCTCCGGGCTCATCTTTCACTGGGTCGAAAAGGGCGACCTGTTCGGTGCGATCGATGTAGCGAGAGAGCTGCTGGCACGGCGTCCGGATGCTGTGCCGGCTCACAACGCCATGGCATATGTGCTCCGTTTCGCGGGACTCCATCGCGAGTCCGCGGAACATTCCGAAAGCGCTTTGCGACTCGACCGGGATCCGCGGACCGCTCATGCTGCTCTGACCTACCTCGCCCTGCAGGAGTACGATCGGGCGCTGGACTTCCTGGAGCTGCGATCAGGAACGGCATGGGCCGAGAACACGCGCCTGCACATCCTCCTGCACAAAGGAGCAGTCGATGATGCGCTGGCGGTTGCCCGGAGCCTCGCACCCGATCCGGCCTGGCCGGCGCGATTGGTCGCGGCGTTTCTCGAGGGACGGTCTCGCTCCGAAATCGCACGGCGCGCCGAGGAGTACGTCGAGACGAACATCCGAGTCGCCAGAGATCCGGAGTCGTCGTATCTCGACGGAGCCTTGATGGCTCATTGCGGCGAAGTGGAACGTGCGGTCGCGATGATCCGCAGTGCGATTCGCGGCGGCTACTTCTGCTACCGGAATCTGCAGCGCGATCCGCTGATCGGCAGTATCCGCGGTCTGGCGGAGTTTTCGCTCCTGCTCGAAGAAGCCCGGGCAGGCCACGACTCATTCGTGTCGTACCTCAATCGCTCCTCCAGCAAGGGGTGAGACGGCTTCATCACCGTGCGCACGATCACGTTCGGGTTGAATCCGGCCTGGCTGCTGGAAAATTCGGCCTCTCTCGATCTCGATTACGCGATTGAATACGGACAGGTTCGCTCGGAGCTGGAGCGGACGGGGACGCCGATCGGTCCCAACCAGTCGGGCGCATTCATTGCACTCCATTTGTAGTGTTATGCCATCGGCGCTGGATTTCCGCGCATTCTTCGAGTCGGCGCCGGGCCTCTTTCTCGTTCTCGAACCCGACCTCGAGATCGTTGCCGTGAGCGACGCCTATCTCGCCGCGACGATGACCGAGCGCGAGTCCATCGTCGGCAGGAATCTCTTCGACGTCTTTCCCGACAACCCCGATGATCCTGCGGCTACAGGGGAGCGGAATCTGCGCTCGTCCCTCGAGACGGTACTCGCGACCGGCGCGCCACACACGATGGCGGTGCAGAAGTACGACATCCGTCGCCCCGATACCGAAGGCGGCGGGTTCGAAGTGCGTTACTGGAGCCCGATGAATGCACCCGTGTTCATCGATGGCAGGTTGACCCACATCATTCACCGCGTCGAAGACGTCACCGAGCTCATTCGTCTCGACCAGCAGAGACGGGAACAGGAGAAGGCGCACGTCGAGCTGCTCTCGTCCGTTGAGAAGACACGCATCGAGCTCGATCTGCGCAACCGGGAACTGGAGGAAGCGAAGCTCCGCGGGTTCGTGGCGAGCAGGAACCTCGGTCTCATCTCCCGAGCCAATCTCTACCTGCTCCTGATGAACGCTCCCGCCGCCGTCTGTGTGGTGCGGGGCCCCTCCCACACGGTAGAGTTCGCCAATCCGATGTTCAAGCAGCTCGTGGGGACTAGAGAGATCCTCGACCGCCCCATTCGGGAGGCCCTCCCCAAGAGTGACGTTTTGATCGAACCGCTCGACCGCGTGCTCGCGAGCGGCGAGACCTTCGTCGGCAAGGAGCTGTCCCTGCGACGTGAAGACGACGCGCACTCCGAGCCTGCCATTTTCACCTTCGTCTACCAGCCGATGGCCGGCGTCGACGGACGGAACGAAGGAGTCGTTCTCTTCGGATTCGACGTCACCGAGCAGGTCGAGGCCCGGCACTCGGTCGAAGCACTCGCCGAGCAGCTTCGCGAAGCAGACCGGGCCAAGGACGAGTTCATCGCGGTCATCTCGCACGAGCTTCGTACGCCGATGACATCGATTCTCGGCTGGACTCGCATGCTCTCCCTCGGTGATCTCGACGAGGAGACTCACCGGGAGGCTCTGGATGCTCTCGACCGAAGCACCCGCGCCCAGGCGGCCCTCATCGAAGACCTCCTCGACGAATCGAGAATCGCGGCAGGAAAGCTGCGGCTCGATCGGCGCGATGTCGACCTGAGAACGATCGTCAGCGAGGCGGTGCAGATGGCGCGTCCCGGGGCGCAGGCAAAAGAGATCGTCCTCTCTTTCGAGGAGGATGAGGAGCGCTATCCAGCAAAGGTTGATCCGGCGCGCCTCCAGCAGGTCATCAGCAATCTGCTGGGCAACGCGATCAAGTTCACTCCCGAAGGGGGAGGCGTGAGAGTGAGGATCAGCCGCGACGACTCGTCAGCGCAGATCGAGATCAGCGATACCGGACGGGGCATCGCACCCTCGCTGCTCCCTCACATCTTCGATCGCTTCCGTCAGGGCGAGGATCAACTCGAGCGGCGGAGCGGACTCGGACTCGGACTCGCCATCGCGCGTCATCTGGTCGAACTGCATGAGGGACAGATCGAGGCGAGGAGCGAGGGAGAGGGCAAAGGAGCGGTCTTCGTCGTCCGGCTCCCTTTGCAGGAGCCCTCGAGCGGAGCGGACTTCATCGGACGCGACCGGTCGAGCCGCACCGCAGAGCTGCCTCGGCTCGATGGCGCCAGAATCATGCTCGTCGAGGACGAGCTCGACAACCGCACGGTCCTGGCAAAGGCACTCCAGCACTGCGGAGCCGAGGTCCGCTGCTGTACGACGATCGCAACGGCCCGGGAAGCAGTTCACGTCTGGCAGCCGGATGTCCTCATATGCGACATCGCACTGCCCGATGGGGATGGTTGCTCATTCCTCGCAGAGATCCGTGAAGCTGGCCATTCGATGCCGGCGCTCGCTCTGACCGTCTTCGGACGCCATCACGAGCAGACACGAATTCTCGAAGCAGGCTTCGAAGTGTTTCGCCAGAAACCGATCGATCCCGTCGATCTCGCACATGAGATCGCGCGTCTCACCCGCCCGCATCACCTCGTTCGGGACTGAGCCGCGCCGGGAGGTGCAGGAATGAGCCTCGGCGGGAGCCACTCCCGTCCTTCGTCGTCCCGACCCTCGTCGGTGGCGAGCCGACTCATGTCGAACTTGCGCGGCTCAGGTCCTCACAACCGTGAGAATCGTCCCTCCCAGTCATCTCATCGGGTCTTCGGATGGCGTGAAGGGGAAAAGCGAAAAGAGTGGTCAGGGCTACACAGCGCAGAGTTTTGTAGACCACCAGCAGGGACCGGACCGCGATCAGCCTCGACTACGGCGGAAAGTTCTGATTCTCCTTCGTGATCAAAAGGACCGGCTCCGCCGGACGCTGTTCACATCGATGGGTCCCTGGCGTATTTCCTGTTTTGGCGGTAGCATTACCACCTAAGGTGTTGACTGCCATTTCGAGGAGGAACGTCATGAGATTCCTGTCGATCCGAAAATTATCTCTGTCTGTGCTGGCCCTGCTGCTGCCGCTTACCATGGTTTACGGTGCGACTCCCGAGAGCGGAGATCTCTCCAGTTCCACCGACGAAGTGACGTGGTCCGGCGAGTTTTTCGTCTCCAATCCCACCTTGTGCACGGGCGAAGACGACCCGGTCTGCGATCACTTCCGCCTGACAATATCGTCGCCGTCGATCCAGCGTGTCCTGATCGCGATCGCGCCTCAGGAGGGGTATGAGGAGGACGACTACGACCTGTTCGTCTATGACGATCAGGGGGTGCTGCTCAACAGCGAAGCGAGCAGTGACGGGTTCGAGTCCGTCGTCATCGAGAACACCGGCTCTTCGTATTATGAGGTGAGGATCCAGCCCTGGTTCGTGACTTCAGGGTCGCGCTACAGCGGAGTCGCGATGAAGACCAGAGAACAGATGATCGACGTCGAAAACAACGATTGCCTGGAACTGGTGCCCGATACTCTCAGTGTCGTCGACACTGGTCAGGTCGTGGAGCTTTCCGTGATGCTGCTTCTCGATGGGACCGATTCGGCCGTTGCCGAAGAGATCATGGCGAGAGCGGCCGACTCGTATGCACCTCTCGGCATCAATCTGGTGCTGAAGCGGACGCGCAAAGTTTCGTACACCTCGACAGTCTCGAGTGATCTGATCTCCGACGCCAAGGCAACGGTCGGAGGAGTGCCGCCCAACGGGATCGACCTGGTCGGCGTCTTCACGACGAAGACGATGCAGTCGACGGCGGGTGGGGCCACGGTGGTCGGTCAGGCCGACTGCATCGGCGGCATCCGGTGGGACGAGAACTCCTTCTTCGTCCTCAGCGACATCCGGCACATCGAGGATCCGGAGAGCGGAACGACCGGAACGCTCAACAGCATGGGCTTCAATCCGAACGTCGACGCCACCGCGGAGGTGATGGCGCACGAGATCGGCCATCTGATGGGCGCGCATCACCACTACGCGAACTGCGTCGAGGGAAGTCTTTCCAGCACCGGACCGAGCGATCTCTCGCCCTGCACACTGATGTTCAACGCGGTCAATTTCGCCTCGATCAACTTCACCACCCTGAGCGGCAGCGTCGTGCGCGGTCACGCGATCGAGTACGCAGCGCCGTAAGAAGTTCTCTCACGGGCGCCTCGGAATTCCGGGGCGCCTTTTTCCTTCCTTCTGTCTCCGTTTCGAGATTCGCATTTCTGTTGAATATCGGTTTCAGGTCCGATCGCCTCCATTGGAGTTTTGCATTCGGATACCTCAACGATCGACGGCTGGTGAATCCCGGTGAGAAACGAAGACCGACCGCCGATCCTGTCCTTCTTTTCTGATCGAATGACCGCGCGACAAATAACCGCGCATCGCAGGAGGGCTTCGAGGTATTTCGCCGGAAGCCGATCGATCCCGCAATCTCACCGATGAGGTCGCACGTCTCACCCGCCCGCTGCGGGTTGGCAGACTCCAATGACAGAGCATCGTCACCCGGCTTCAACTGCTTCAGGCGTCTGCTGCGGGCACGGCTCATGCTACTCCACGAATCGAAGACCAAAGGAGTTGCCGTGCACCGTCGTCACTCAATTCTCGTACTCGTACTCCTTCCCCTTCTCGCCGCAGGCTGCTTTTCGATGCGCGGTTCGCACGGTGGTGGCCAGACGTCATTCGATGAAACGAGGCGGATCACTCCGAGCGACGTCGCGCTCCCCGATGGATACAGGATCGAGCCGGTTGCGGAAGGCTTCACATTTCCGACTGGCGTCGCGTTTGATGCCGCGGGGACGCCCTACGTCGTCGAGTCCGGATACTCGTACGGAGAGGTCTGGGACACGCCCAGGCTGCTTCGTGTCGCGGGCGATGGCTCCGTGACGGAGGTTGCGAGAGGCGACAACAACGGTCCGTGGAACGGAGTCGCGTACCACGACGGTGCCTTTTTCGTCGCCGAGGGTGGTCAGCGCGAGGGGGGACGGATTCTGAGAATCACCCCGGCCGGGGAGGTGACGCCGATCGTCGAGAACCTCCCGAGCCTCGGGGATCATCACACCAACGGCCCCGCCGTCGGCCCTGACGGCCGGATCTACTTCGGCCAGGGAACCGCGACGAACTCCGGCGTCGTCGGGCTCGATAGCGCGCAGTTCGGCTGGCTTCATCGCTATCCGGAGTTCCACGACATCCCGTGCCGCGACATCACACTGACGGGGAAGAATTACACGACTCGGAATCCGCTCCGGGGAGCCGGCCCGGCCGACGTCTCGACCGGAGCATTCGTCCCGTTCGGCACCGCGACCCGCGACGGCCAGGTGATCCGCGGGAGGATTCCGTGCAACGGCGCGATCCTGCGTGTCCGTCCCGACGGATCGAATCTCGAACTGGTCGCATGGGGACTGAGAAATCCTTTCGGACTCGCCTTTTCGCCGGACGGACGGCTGTTCGTGACTGAGAACAGCTACGATGATCGTGGAAGCAGGCCCGTGTTCGGGACCGGCGATCTTCTTCGCGAAGTCCAGCCGGGGAAATGGCACGGCTGGCCCGACTACTTCGCACACATTCCGATGGCTGGCTCCTTTGCCCCACCCGGAAAGGACGACCTGGTGCGGCTGATGAAGGAGTGGCCGAATGATCCGCCGAAAGCCGCCGCGAAATTCGCCGTTCACTCCTCCTCGAATGGACTCGATTTCGACGGCAGCGGGCGATTCGGCCCGCGCGGTCTCATCTACGTGGCGCAATTCGGTGACATGGCTCCCGGTGTAGGGAAAGTTCTCAACCCCGCGGGATTCAAGGTCGTGAGGGTCGACCCGGGGACCGGTGTCATCGAAGATTTTGCGGTCAATCGGGGCGAGCACAACGGACCGGCTTCGATGCTTGGTACGGGCGGACTCGAACGGCCGGTAGCCGTTCGATTCCATCCTTCTGGGAACGCCATGTACGTCGTGGATTTCGGAGTCATGACCGTGAGCGACAGAGGTCCTTCTCCGAAGAGAGAAACCGGAGTCCTCTGGAAGATCACCCGAAGATGAAGGAAGAAATCCGATGAAGAGATTCATAGCCGCACTCATCCTGCTCATGTCCGTTGCGCTCATCCACTGCGGCTCCGCGCGACGAGGCCTCCCGATCACCGGTCCGATGGAGCTCAAGGCGGAGCAGAGAGCGGGACAGGTCGCGTTCATGCGCACCTGTCATCAATGCCACCCCAACGGAGAGGGAGGACTCGGCCCCGCCATCAACAACAAACCTCTCCCTTCCTGGCTGATGAAGTTCCAGATTCGGCAGGGTCTGGGAGCCATGCCCGCCTTCGACGAGGATGTGCTGAGCGATCAGGAAGTCGACCAGATCATCGCGTATCTCAAAGAACTGCGGCATGAATGAGAAGAAGATTGGCCGCTCATTGGCGGTCAGATTTTCTGTTCAGGGCGGCACAGTCTGAAAGTGAACTGAAGACGTGAACGTTCGCTGGTCCGCTCTCTTCAAGCGGCAGCGATCGTACACCTTCGCCGTACAATCACGGCCATGCAAGCGACCCGTCTGCTCCTCGCCACCCTCCTCGCCACGCCGCTCGGTGCCAGCGACCTCCCGCCTCTGCTCGATCGCGACACCGTCCACGCGCTCTCCGAAGAGATTTCGGGAGAGCTGGCGAAGCGGAACCTCGAGCGGCTCGTCGTCCATCACCGGATGCGTGGCAGCGACGGATTCGAGGCCGCGGTCGCCGATCTCCATTCGCGCCTGCGCGGCTACGGGCTCGGTGAGGTCGAGATCCTGGAGCTCCCCGCGGACGGCGAAATCTTCTACGGCACGCAGCGGTCCCGTCCTCCGTGGAATGCTCAGTTCGCCGAGCTCCGCGAGATACGCGATGACGGCGAGGTGCTGATCGCGAGCTGGGACGCAATGCCGATGCGGCTCGCACAGGACAGCGTCAGCGCCGCGTTGACCGCGCGGCTCGTTGACGTCGGCGCGGGAACGTCGGAAAGCAACTACGCCGGACGCGACGTTAAGGGAGCGATCGTCATGACGTCCTCGCAGCCCGGCGCGATCGCCGATCTGGCCGTGGGCCGATACGGTGCTGCCGGTATCGTGAGCTGGGCGCAGAATCAGAGAACGGCATGGTGGGGGGAAAACGAGGAGCTCGTCCGCTGGGGTCACCTCGATACCTTCTCCGAACATCCCACCTTCGCGTTCATGCTCTCACCCGGGGAAGCGCGCGCTCTGATGCGCAGGCTCGAGGCCGGCGAGACCATCACGCTGCAGGCAGAAGTTCGTGCGGGCCTCGACGAGGGAGGCTACGACGTTCTCACCGCGACCATTCCCGGCGAGAGCGACGAAGAGATCGCCTACAGTTGCCATCTCGATCATCCCCGTCCCGGCGCGAACGACAACGCGAGTGGGTGCGCTGCTCTTCTGGAGATCGCACGCGTGTTCGCGAAGCTGATCGACGACGGCGCGCTGGAGCGTCCGAAGCGGACGATCCGCTTCGTCTGGCCGCCGGAGATCGAGGGAACGCTCGCGTTCCTCGTCGCCCATCCCGAAATAGCCGCGAACATTCGCGCCGCCATTCATCTCGACATGGTGGGAGGAGGACCGGAGACGAAGGCGACCTTCCATGTCACCCGGGGACCGGCGAGTCTCCCCTCATTTATAAACGACCTCTCACAGGAGATTGGCCGGTGGGTCAATGACCAGACCGCGGAGCTCGCTGCGGGAGGAACGCCCCTTTTTCCGCTCGTCGAGAGCACCGGCGGCAAGGAACCGCTCCGTGCCGAGATGGTCGAGCTCACCATGGGGAGCGACCATCAGATCTACACGGAAGGATCCTTTCGCATCCCGGCCGTCTACCTCAATGACTGGCCCGACCGATATATCCACACCACGTGGGATACGGCGGCAAACATCGATCCGACGAAACTCCGGCGCGCGGCGTTCATCGCGGCGGCGACCGGATGGGCGCTCGCAAACCTGGACGAAGACGACGTCCCGGAAGTGCTCGAGATCCTCGGGCGAAACGCGGTGCGGAGAACCGCTTCGATGATGGAACGACGCGGGGAAGTCGATCCGGCCGAAGCCGCGAATCTGACGCGCTTCCACTCCTGGTACGAACGAGAGCTCGTCCGATCGATCGAGCCGTTCGCACCGATCGGAAGCGCGTCCCGCGCCGAAACCGAAGAGTTCCTGGACCAGCTCGATCGACTCACGGGTGCCGCGGCACTCGCCGGGAGCGCGCGCGAGACGTCTCCCGTCGTCTACCGTAGAAACCGTGATCTTCCCGGGCCGATGACCGTCTTCGGCTACGACTATCTGGAGGCGCACTACGGGAAAGAAAAGACCGCGAATCTGGCGCTGCTGAGAATCGCCGGAGGCCGTCGCGGATCGGGTGCCGATTATGCGTACGAAGCCCTCAATCTCGTCGATGGGCGGCGCAGCGTTCGCGAGATTAGAGACATGCTGTCTGCGATTTACGGCCCCGTTCCCTTCGAGGCCGTCGCCGAGTACCTCGACGCGCTCGAGTCGATCGACGTGGTCCGAAGATAGCCGTGGAGAGCGCCGCCTCCGGCGGCTCGTATGACACTGGGATCGCGATGAGTCTTGCGGGTTGCCGCAGTCGACATCCATCGGCTCGCGGCCGCCGAACTCGATGGTTGCGGGCCGGGTCGCAGATTGGCTAGCCGTGATCGGGTTCCGGCTCGACTCGCCACATCACGGGAGTGGCGGTGATCCCGTGGACGAGGATCGAGATGAGCACCACGAACGCGACCGTCGACCAGATCACATCGGCCTCCGGCAGGTTCAGCCGGTTCAGAGCATAGGAGAGGTAATAGAAGGAACCGACGCCGCGGATCCCGAAAAACGCGATCGCTGCACGCCCGCGGAAGCGCAGGGGGGTTCCCGCCATCGCGAGAAGGCCAGTCAGCGGACGGACGACGAGGACGAAGATCAGACCTACGAGTGCGCTCTTCCATGTGAGTGATGCCAGAAGTCCCGTTGCGAGTGCGCCGCCGAAATAGACCAGAACGATCACCATCAGCAGTCGTTCGATGTCGTATGCGACCGCATGCAGCTCCCTGTGGTACTCGTGTTTTTCCTCGTGGCGGCGAACGACCAGGGCGGAGACGAAGACGGCGAGGAAGCCGTAGCCACCGAGAAGCTCCGTCCCCGCGTACGAGATCAGGGTGATGGCGATCGCGGCGATGCCCTCACCACTCTGAGCCAGCGGGGATGGCATCCGCACTTTGAAGACGAACCACGCGAGCAGGTGACCGATCATGATGCCGGCGAACAGTCCGACGCCTACCTTGTAGATGAGGTCGTGCCAGAGCCAGTTGCCGAACCAGGTCCAGCCCGATGCCCCCGCGGCGGCCAGGGCAAGGGCGAGGTTGGTGAACGGAAATGCGAGGCCATCGTTCAATCCCGATTCGGACGTGAGGGCGAATCGAACCTCACCGCTCCTCCCCTCCAGCGGGGGAGCCGACTGAACGTCTGCTGCCAGAACGGGATCGGTGGGCGCCAGAACGGCTCCGAGGAGGATCGCGGCCACTGGAGAGAGCCCGAGCGTCCACCAGCCGATCAGCGCAAACGCGGCGATGCACAGCGGCATGGTGATGCCCAGCAGTCTCCAGGTCGAGCTCCACGACCGCCACCCGACCCGCCGGTCGAGCTTCAGCCCCACTCCCATCAGCGCGACGATGACTACCAGCTCCGTCGCGCGCTCCACGATCTCAGGGTGCCGGAACGGCGACGGGATTTGCAGCCCGAGCGGCAGGGCGAACACGACCATCCCAAAGCCGATGTAGATGACCGGTACCGAGATCGGCTTTCCGTGGAGCAGGCGCGGAAGCCACGCCGCCATCAGAAAGGCGATGCCGATCAGCACCATGTAGATGTCGTAAGTCTCGCTCACCGGGACTCCTACTGTCGCACATCAGCGGGAGCCTTGCTTACGACCGTCGGGGGGTGCCGCTAAATTCTATTTGCGGGTCCGACCTCGAATTCCTGCCGCGGAGACGTGCTGCGGCCGCCCGACGACGGAACATCTTTCAGGACGATCTGCGCAAGGGCGCACTCCGGGGCGTTATCCTGTGTGAGCTCCAGCGAGGAGAACCGCGAGGCGTCATCACGAGGTCGCGGCGGCATCGATCGCTGACCAGGCCATCCGGTGGAACAGCGCGTCGAGACGTGCCGGCTCCTGCGCCGTATTCTCGCTCACCCACTCCTCCAGAATCGACATTGCGGCTCGCGCCTGCGACGTTGCAACCAGTCTGCGTGTGTCGGATGAGAAAGACCTCGACCCGGAAGTACTGCGGATGCGGTGGTCGATCAACCGGACGAAGTAGGCTTCGACGAGATCGAGGACACCGGCGATCGAGGACGACGCTTCGATCGCGCGGTAGAAGTCATCCACATCGGCGATGTGACCGAGAAGCTCACGGAGGGGGATGAGACGTCGAGAGCGTTCGGGTGACGCTTCCATCAGCGTCACCATGTAGTCGAGCAGATGCTCCACATCGGTGAGGAAGAGGTCGTTCTTGTCGCGGAAGTGTTCGTAGAAGGTGGAGCGGGCCACACCAGCGCGGTCGAGAATCTGCTGGACCGTGATCTCGTCGAACGGCTGCTCGGTCGCCAGCTCGACGAGCGCGTCGCCGAGTGACGCACGCGTTCGCCGCACGCGACGATCGAGCTTCTGCGTGCCGTTTCCGGACATCCCGCCCCCTTTCGTTCGAGAACGCGGCGAGCTGAGCTCGAGACGCCGCGGGAACGTCGCTACGATGACTTCATGACCGATGCACGCTCTGGTGGCCTCGCATTCGTGACCGCGACGATGCTCATGATTATAACGATGGTCTTCCATCCGACCGGACAGGATCTCGTCGACCCGGAAGGCTTTTCTGCTGCGGCGCGGATCGCGACTCTGGCCCACACCCTGGCCCTCCTGAGTCTGCCGCTCTGGGCCCTCGGTGGACTCGTACTGACGCGCGCGCTGGGATCGCGTGTGCTCCCGGTCGCCGCCTTCGTCGTGTACGGCTTCGGGCTGATCGCCGCGATGATCGCCGGCGCCGCGAGTGGACTGATCGGGCCCGCTGTCGCAGAAGCGATGCTCGACTCGGCGGAGAACGCCGGGTCGTGGCAGGTTGCGTTTCATTACAACGGACTCGTGAACCGCGCATTCGCGTCGATCTTCGTCGTCGCGTCGGCGGGGGCAATCGTCCTCTGGTCGGCGAACGGCATCCAGGGACGCACGCTTCCACGCGGGATGGGAATCTTGGGAGTGGTCGCGGGCATCGTCGTGATCGCAGCGTTCGTCACTGGCCATGTCGGACTCGACGTGCACGGCTTCGGGCTGATCATGCTCGTCGAGGAGATCTGGTTCGTCGGCGTCGCCGTCTGGATGATCCGTCGATAGTCCGGCGAAAAAGCGCCGTAGCGTAGAGTCAGGGTCACACCTCGAGTCTGATCTTTACTTTGCTCTGGCTAGGAGACTTGGGCGTCGACGCCCGTCACCTCGAACGCCAGGTAATCGAGCTCGTCTGATTTGGTCGAGTCGGTTGCGGGGCCTTCTGACCGGCTATGATGTCTCCATCTTCATCGAATCATGTTCAGACTGATTCTGTCGAATCTTCGCCGGCACGCGTTGCGGACGCTTCTCACGCTCCTTTCGATCGGTGTTGCGTTCCTTCTGTACGCATATCTCTCGGCAATCTCTAAAGCGTTCGAGCTCGGCATCGATCTGGCCGGGGGGGACCGGATCGTCGTGAGAAATGCGGCAGGGCTCAGGCTCATCCCTCTCGATTACGAGCAGCGGATCGAAGCGATCGAAGGAGTCTTCGAGGCGATGCCGCTCACCATGTTCGGCGGAATCCAGGGGGAGCGCAGGACGACACTGTTCAATCAGTTTCCGGTCTGGCCGGACGACTTTCGCCGCGTTTGGCCGGAGTTTCGGATTACGGACGAGACGCTGGACAGGTGGAAGACGAGCCGGCGGGGAGCCGTCGTGGGGGAGAAGACCGCGAAACGTCTCGACCTCGAGCCAGGAGACCGCTTCCTGCTCAACTCGCCGATCTGGCCATCGAAAACCGGCGAAGCGTGGGAGTTCGAGATCGTCGGAATCTATCACGGTCTGGAGAAGGAGACCGATGCGACTCACATGTTTTTCCGCCACGACTACTTCGAGGAGAATCGCGCCAGCGGAGAGGGACTGGTCCTCATGATCCTGGTCAGAATCTCCGACCCGGCCGAGAGTGCAGCGATCGTCAAGGCGATCGATGCCGAGTTCGCAAACTCCGACGCGGAAACCAGCAGCGAATCGGAAGAGGCATTTCTTCACGCGGTCGCGCTTCAGATCGGCAATGTGGGAGCGATCGCGATGTGGATCATGGGCGTGGTCTTCTTCACGATTCTGCTCGTCGCTGCGAACACGATGATGCAGTCGGTGATGGAACGGATGGTCGAGTTTGGCCTCCTCAAAGCGATCGGATTTACGGATCTGAGAATCCTGACTCTGGTGGTGGCCGAATCGACATTGATCGCGCTCGCGGGTGGGGCCGGCGGACTGCTGACTGGGATGATCCTGATCGGAAGAGGGGATCCGACCGGAGGCATGCTTCCAGCCTTTTTTTTTGCACCCGAGGACATCGCGGTCGGTGGGATCATCATGCTGATCCTCGGAATCGTCAGCGGGCTCGCCCCCGCTCTTCAGGCCTCCCGTCTCAATCCGATCGATGCTCTGCGGAGAGAATGACTGGAAGAGCCACTTTCCAGTGTTCGGGGAACGGGCGAAAAACGAACGGGCTGTTGCCCAAACCCGGGAAGGACGAAGCGGGGACAGGTGAGAACTTCGGGAACTTCACTTCCAATGCGTCCCACGTTCGCCACATCGCGCCGTGAAGTTCCCGAAGTTCTCACCTGTCCCCGCTGTGGACGGGGGCTCATGAATCGCGGTTGAAGGGACGGGCTCGGCCTGATCCGGTCTCTTCGGTTTGAGCAACAACCCCCCGAAGACCGGACCCCGTCCGTCGTCAGGAACCGAGGACCCGGTTGAACTGCTCGGTGTCGGTGTACTGCTGGAAGGACGTCACCTTCCCATCTCGCACCCGCCAAACGTGCACGAACTGCGCGTCGAGCGGAAGACTGGTGGCGTTGCCGGTACCCTTATAGCGGCCGAAAACGACCACCGTGTCGCCTTCACTGATGAAATTCTGTGGCCTCACCTGAAACTCTGCGATGTCTGACAGAACGCGTCCGAACACTCCTTCCGCCACGGCGTCGGGCCCGACGTAGGGATTGCGATCCGAATAGTGGAAACTCTCGGCCTCATTCCACACGATCCCGGGATCGAACGTTCCTAGGACTGCCGCTGCATCGCCGCGGGCAAAGGCGTCGTAAATCGAACGAACGAGCGCTTCATTCGATCCAGCAGCCGCGACACCGGCTGGGGACGCACATCCGGTCAGTAGGATCGTGATCATCAACGCTGCAGAAAATCTCTCGAGCATTCGCGTAACCTCCTGTGATTTGGACGCAATTGTACAGAAGCGCCCGGAAAAGGTCTTCTTTTTGGTTCGGGGCGCATGAATCACGGTTGAAGGAACGGGCTCGACCTGATCCGGTCTCACGGGTTTCGGTTTGGGCAACAACCCCCATGGACGTGACCCATGAGGCTCCTCAGTTTCGCAGTCGTAACCGACGACCGAAGACGCGGCCTCAGTTTCCGGACTCCGGCACCGCGTCGGTGAAATTTCCCGCTAAAGAAACTTCTGTTCGGAACCTCTCTTGCAAGCGGCGCAGGGAAAGGAGGTCGCATGGCTATGGAGAGAGAGCCCGAGGTCGTACGAAGCGAACGCGTGCATACCGAGGTACATGATCACGAACACTCGGTTTCAGGAGGCGTC
Organism: Acidobacteriota bacterium; assembly: GCA_019347945.1. NCBI lineage: Bacteria > Pseudomonadati > Acidobacteriota > Acidobacteriota bacterium. The sequence goes on from JAHWKK010000003.1 coordinate 26,872, forward strand.
CGACGCGTCTCGTGGGGAGCGATCTTCGGAGGAGTCATCGTAGCCCTCGTCGTGCAGCTCCTGTTGAGTCTGCTCGGCCTCGGTATCGGGATGAGCACGATCAATCCGGAGCACGAGCAGGATCCGATGGCAGGCCTGGGGATGGGGGCGGCCATCTGGTGGGTCGTCACGGCCCTGATCTCGCTATTCGCGGGAGGATGGACGGCCGGTTATCTGGCGGGAGTCCCGAGGAAAATCTCCGGCGCTCTGCACGGCGTAGTGACCTGGGGACTCGCAACCCTTCTCACCCTTTACATGGTGACCACAGCCGTCGGTGCCATCGTCGGCGGAACGATCTCGCTGGCGAGCCAGGGCTTGCAGAGCGCCGCGGGAGCGATCGGCGGAGACGGGCAGCAGACCGCACAGCAGACCCCGCAGGACCAGTCGCGAGAGCAGACCATCGATCGGATTCGCCGGGAGGCGGAGCAGATTCTCCGTGATACGGAAAATCCGGAGCTGCAACCCGAGGCGCTGAGAGAAGAGCTGGACGAGGCGCAGCAGACCGTACGGGAAGAGGCGATGGACGCGGTTCGGAATCCCCAACGTGCCGCACAGGAGCTCGACCAGATGTTCGATCAGCTTCAGTCGCAGGCGCGAGGGGTGATCTCCGAAGTCGATCGCGAGGAGATGACGAATGTGCTCGTGAGGAACACCGGCATGTCGGAAGAGGAGGCACGCCGGACGGTCGACAACTGGCAGCGACAGATGGAGCAGGCCGAGCAGAGGCTCGAGCAGTTGCCCGAACAGGTCCGGGAGAAGACCGAGGAGTACGGCCAGAGGGCGGCTGAGACCACGGCATCCGCGGCTCTGTGGTCCTTCTTTGCTCTGCTCGTTGGACTGCTGGCCGCCGCGTTCGGAGGATCCGTCGGAGCCCCGAAGCACCTCCTCCACGACCGCGATCATCATTGACGACTACCACGGCGTTTGACGTCTGCCGGCCGCGGGGTCACGACCCGGGATCTACTGCAGGGGTCGCGTTCGTCGCGAACGATCAAACCGCGCAATCTTTCACTCCCTCCGCCGATTCTCGGGGGAACCGCGCGAAAACGAACGGGTTGTTGCTCAAACCGACAAGCCGAGAGGATCACCGTCCAGATTTACCCCAGGGTCGACGTGTTCACAACTCGTCATCCTGAGCCGCCGAAGGACGGCGAAGGATCTGGGGGTGGCTCGCGAATCATCGTCATGGCGGGCTGGAGGATCATTCATGAGCCCCCGCCCAGATCCTTCGCCGTCCTTCGGCGGCTCAGGATGACAAGGGGCGGACTTTTCCCCGCCATCGTCTCTACCCGGATTTGGGCAACAGCCCGCGAAGACCTGATACGCAATCAGGCGCTGACCCCGAAGGGAGTTTTCTCTGCGAGGCTCTGTTTGGTTTTGTAATGTCTTTCTCCTCGGTACGGTACGTCGTGATCTGGCTGGTCTTCCTCCTGACGGTGCCAGTCGCACTGGCGATCGATCTCGGAGCGCCCGTGCCTCTGACGGAACCTCTCGAAGGTGCGGCGTGGTCGCGAAGCGAGAGCGTCAGCGCGGTCTGGGACGGCAAGCACTTTCTCGCGGTTTGGATCGAGAGCCGCGAGGTCGCCGCGGACGGCGAGGCGTTCCTCATGTCGGGACGGTTCGGGCCGGAAGGCGAGCGGCTCGACGGCCACGGCATTGAGCTCGACCGGCGAACAGAGATCGGTTGGGCCAGAGTCGTTCTCGCGGGCGGCAGTCCGCATGTGGTGTACCAGGTCCCGGGGCAACTTCTCGTCGTCCGCATCGAAGAGAACTTCGAGCTCACGCCTGTCCTCTCTTTCGGCGTTTCGATCCAGGATGGAGATGCTGCCGGCAACGGAAACCGGATCCTCATCACCTGGAGTAACTGGGATCAGGGATACGGGCCGGTGCAGGCGGTCATCGCCGATGTGTCGACCGGCATGCTCAATGGTCCGATCGTGATCGACGACGGCTATGAGCCTTCCGTCGCCGTGGACGGCGAAGGGTTTCTCGTTACATACAACGAGAGGTGGTCTCCGCCCGGCGGGATCAGGGCAGCGCGGATCGGCTCCGGGGGCACGGTTCAGAGCATCATCGTGATCGAGGAGACCGCCGGTCGCCAGGGTCCATCCGCAGCATTCACCGGCTCTGGTCACCTCATCGCGTATGGGCCGCACGACTACCCTCATCGCGTACGGATTCGGTTTCTTTCGGCCGAGGGTGAGCTCGGAGAGAGTCGATCGTGGGACGCCGGCGACTTTGGAAGAGACCGCATGATCTCGAATCGCGTGGCCGCAGATTGCAGCAGCGACCAATGCCTCGTGGTGGCCGAGCTCTCTCCGGTCTGCCATTTCAGTCCCTGCCTGGTCCCGTCTGATCTCTTCCTCATGCGTTTCGATCTCGATGGAAACCCGCTGGACGAGGAGTGGACGCTGCTGCGTGACGTTTCGTTCACCTCGTCGTATTCGCGAATCGCCAGTTCCGACAGTGCGCTATTCGTGACCTGGGCCGCCGACAGCCGCGGATACGGTAGTCTGATCGAAGGGTCTGACGTCAGTGAGACCTTTTATCTCTCCTCGGGAGCAACGAATCAGCGAAATCCTGTGGGTGCCGACCGTGAAGACGATTCGCTCGTGGTCTGGAGCGAGTCGGGGGACTTCGATGAGGAGAGATGCCTTCGGGCCGCGTTGTTGAGCAGGAGTGGTCGAAGAATCGCGGGAACGAGCATTTCCGACTGTAGCGATCAGGCGGGAAGGTGGTCCTTTTATCGGACGGGAATGTGGTCCGTTTCAGGAAACGAGAGCTCATGGCTCACCGTCTGGAGAGATTACGATGAGGAGCTCCAGACAGGCTTGATTCGCGGAAGAATCATGCAGCCTCACGATCTCACTGGCGAGACGTTTCTTGTTGCGGAGGAGTACCCGAGCGGGATTGCAAGTGCTGGCGGAAGCAGCGGTCACGTGGTCGTATGGCGGCATTTCGATGGCCTCGTTGCGACGCGGATCAGCTCGACCGGACAGATCATGGGCAACCCGTGGCCTGTTCTGTGGGGTAATGTTGATCAGCCACTCCTCGTCAGACTCGGTTCCGGATTCGCTCTGGTCTGGGATGGTGGTTACTGTCCCGGGGAGACCTGCGGGCTTCAGTACCGGTTCCTGACCGCTGACGGCCACACGTACGGCGATCCTGTCGCGATCGCGTCGCGTGGATTTACGTTCGATGCGGTAGAGGCTCCTGGTGGCGAGGCGCTCCTCGTCTGGAGAGATTCACTTCCGAAAATTCGCGCTGCGTTCATACGAGCAGACGGCAGTCTCCGCGACCTCGGTGTCATCGGGACCGCCGACATGTGGGGGCCAGTGCGCGTCGGACGTGATGGGGACGGATTCCTGGTCGCGGTCGAGCGGAATGACGGTTCGCTGCGGGTCACGAAGGAGACGCTCCTGATCCGTCTCGATGCCTCAGGAAGGGTCGAGGGGGAGCCTCACCACTTCGAGGGGCGTATTCAGGAAGTAGTCGGAGATGGTTTGCTCATCGAGCAGCGGAACGTGGAGTCCCCGCCCTTCTATGGCGCGCCGCGCCTCTTCCTGCGCCCGACCGAAGACGAGCCCGCGCCGAGGCGCCGGCGCCCGGTGCGCAGACCCTAGAAGGCCCGGCCGATCCCTCGCTCCGGACTCACTCAGACCGCGCGTAGCATTCGATCGCTCCTTCTGGCTCGGAACGTGGTTCCGGCCGACCACGGCCATGACACGCTCGCCCTCCCTGATCGCCTCGCCGAGAAGGCGCGCCATGTGCGCATCCCGATACTGGCTCGACTGGCGATTGATCTCATTAGTGAAGATGCCTCCGGTCTCCGCCGAAGTCCTGCCCGGATCGAACCACTTCGTCTCGGCCGTCCACCACTCCCGCGAGCCGAAATGCCGCTCATAGAGGTCGGCGAGATCGTCGACATCCGACATCAGCGCGACGTCGCCGAAGAGGGCCCGGACTTTCGTGATCAGCTGGTTCATCGCATCCTCCAGCGCCTGTCCCCGCTGGACGGGGACTGACCCCCGATCACATCAGCCGGAAGGGATCGTGATCTTGCGAATCCCGCGGATCTGGCTCGTCTCGTCCATCACCGTCACGACGAGGACGTGCTCACCGCGGCGCATCCGCATCGGAACGACGTAGGCGTAGGAATCGCCTTCGAGTGCGAGGCGGTCGCGTTCCTCCAGCTCGAATCGATGCGTCTGCTCCGCGACCTTCGAGAGCTTGCCGGCCCCATCCGACGCTGCGATGAGGACCGTGAAGGCACCCTCGAGACCTCTGTCGCCGCTGTGAAGGACGAGCTCCTCGTACGGGATGCTCAGCTCGAGCGACACGATGTTCCGTCGCCAGCTCTCGCGCTCGACTCCCAATACGCGTGATTCGAACCGGAGCTCCTCCGGCTGCTCGATCGTCTCCGGAAGAACGAGGCTCGCGATCGTCTGGAGCTCCGCCCGTTCACGCGGAGTGATTCTCAGCACCTCCAGCCGGTGGCGGACGGTGACGCCGGGCTGGTCGACCTCGACCCGTATCGAGCTTCGCCGGGGCGACGACTCGGACCGGAACCCGAGCGAGTAGTAGAAGCTGACGTCGTCCGCGGCCTTGCGGTTGATGTGCTCGAAGCCATTCGTCGGGGGAGCGGTGAGCCCGCCGGTCTCACGCGCCAGGTAGTTGAACACTTCACGGACGGATTGGAACTCGAACAGCGGATAATCGCCCATTCGACCTCTCGTGTGCTCGAAAGGAGCGAGGGTGTTGCCGGGGCCATCCCACATGAGCTCTGCGCCGCTGATCCCGGACTCGAGCTCCGAGAGTCCCCCTCCGAAGACGGGATAGAACGTCACGTCCGCCTCGTTCGCCGAGGCGACGAGCCCCCGGATCAGGGAACGGGCGTTGGTGAGCTCCACGATCTCCGGTTCGGCCTGCGGCTGCGACGCGTACTCCGTTTTATCGCTGCCACCGAGCATGCCAGCCATCTCCTGCTGTTTACCCTCGAGGGTCTGGATCGAGTCCGTGAAGGCGAACCTGAGACCCGGCCCGAGGTAAGCGACCATCGCCTTTCTCCCTTCGAGTCCTGCCACGCTGCGAACGACGCTTTCGAGCGCGAGGAATCGGTGACGAAGGAACGGCGTCATTTCGTTCGGCCGTCGAGTCTGGAACGCATGCCGGCTCGACGCGATCTTTTCGACCATCGCTTCGAGTTGCTCGCTGTCCGTCGTGAAGGAAATCAGATCATCGGCCTCGCCGCCAAAACCCCTCAGGACCATCATGACGGGTATCGAACGATCGCTCAGCGTCCGGACGAGCTCTCTGAGGTCCTCCGCAGCGTGGTCGCGACTGAAACGGTTCAGCGCCGAAGACTCGACGTAGATGATGAAGTGCTGCTGGGTTGAGGTGGGAACGAGATCGGTCGAAAAAACAGGAGTTTCCGGAACGCCGGCGTCGATGGCGACGGGCGCGTTCGCGTCGGTCACGTTGGCGTCGGTCACCGCGACCTCCGAGAAGTTCGAGATCTCCCGCTCCACGCCATCTTCGTAGATCTTGAAGTCCTCGGCGGTCAGTCCTCGAACGGGATTGCCGTCGGCATCGCGAACGAAGACGTCGACGCTGGTGACTTCGACGTCGATCCGCTCGACGAAACCGCCTTCGTCCTGGGTCGCGGCGGGGGAGGCCATCATCGCCGCCACCAGCGACATCGAGAGTCCTTGTGCGAGCTTCATGGGTGACCTCCCGTCCGGTCTGATTGTGATCGATCTATAGGTCACAGCAGGTGTGTGGAGTCAGGTATTCCGGGAGTCTTCATCTCGGAGGTGGAACGCGCGGAGACCCCCCGGTGGTGCGGGACGGTGCGCAAAGTTCGCGACGGTGTGGCTCGGCAGACCCCCGCGGTTGTTTACAAGGTCTGACGAATCTCGTGGAGAGGTTTTGAGTGATCTCGAGAGCTCCTGATCCGGTCCTTAGGTAAAATGATCGTATGACAGACGAAAGGGATGAGCTGCTGACCCGGATTCTGGACGAAGTGGTCAATGGCCGGAAGGCCGTCGAAGATCGAATCGACGGTGTTGCCAGCGAAGTGACCGATATGCGGCGAGATATGCTGTCGCACTTCGATGCCCTTTATGCTCGATTTGATCGTCTCGAGACGGAATATCATGCGCTCGCGAACGCGGTCGACCGACTCGAAAAGCGCTCGATGAGCAGGGAGGAGTTCGAGCAGAAAATTGCCGACCTCAAAGCTCGCGTTCATCAGCTCGAAACCAAAATCCTCGAGCTCGAAAAAACGTCCTGATCCAATCTCCAGGGGACGGCGAAGACCTCACACCCGGTCCGGTGTCACAGCTTCAGCATCGACTGCTTCGAGGACCAGAACCGCCCCAGGCGCCCTGACTGCCGGAACGCATCCCACAGCGCCATCGGACCGGACGTCGCACCGATGAGCTGCTTTGCGCGGCTCGTATTGCTGCCGCGAATGCCATCGACTCCCTCTTTTTCGAAGAGCTCGAAGAGTGACGCCGTGCGGATCACCGCCATGTGTGTGAATGCCTGCGGAAAGTTGCCGAGAAAAATCTTTGAGTCCGGATCGATTTCTTCCGAGTAGAGCCCGACGTCATTCGACGCAGCGAGCAGCTCGTCAAGCCGGTCCCGGGCCTCCTTTTCTCTCCCCAGCCAGAGCAACGCATCGACGAGCCAGAAGCTGCAGAGGAGAAATGCGCCTTCCCCCCCTTCGAGCTGGTCATCAGTTCGATACCTGTAGACGAACGGTCCATCCGACAGCTCCTCGCGGATTGCATCGACGGTGCGGCCGAACACGCCGGCATCGATCGGGAAGCCTGTGAACGGTATGGCGAGCAGCGAGCCGTCCAGATCGCCGCTCTCGAACGATTGCATGAGAGTGCCGCGGTTCGGATCGATCCCTCTCGCGAGGACCGTCTCGACGATCTCGTCCGCGGTCCGTCGCCATCCGCGTTTCTGCTTTCGGGATCCGGTCAATGCCGTCGCGCGGTCGAGGGTCACCCACGTCATCACCTTCGAGTAGACGTGATTCATCGGCTCTCCGCGCATCTCCCACAGACCGCTGTCTGGCTCCGACCAGTTCTCAGCGGTCCGGTCCGCGAGCTCCGCGAGAAAGTTTCTGGTGCGCCGTCGGGGGCGGCTCCCGAGGGCGCGCTGGAGGTGAGCCCAGTCGAGAATCTCACCCGGCACGTCGTGCTGCGTCTGCTGATATGCACCATTTCCTATGCGCACGGGACGACTCCCCGCATAGCCCTCGAGATGATCGAGTGACCGTTCCGGGAGCTCGGCTTCCGAGTCGATGCCGTACATGATCTGGAGGCGTGGGTACGAGGCGTGGCAGGCCACCATGAGGTACTCGCCGAAGCGCCGGGCTTCGCCGCTGTATCCGAGGACCGACAGCGCATACAGAGTGAGCGCTGAATCGCGCATCCAGCAGAACCGATAGTCCCAGTTTCGCCCAAACCCGATTGCCTCGGGAACAGAGGTGAGAGGCGAAGCCACCAGCGCTCCCGTCGGGGCGTACGTCATCAGCTTCAACGCCATCGCACTCCGCACGACGGCGGCATCGTGCGGTCCACCGTAGCGGGAGTACTCCATCCACTCCTCCCAGAATGCCCGTGTGACGTCGAGAAGCTGCTGCACGGGAATGTCGGGAACGCGAGCCATCGCGGGATAGACGAGCAGCTCCCGGCGATCTCCCGCGTGCAGCTCGATCTGAGCCGCCGCGCCTTCCGTCTCGTAGACGTGAAAGTCGATGCCTGTCCGGAGCTGCGTCCCGTCGGAAGCCGTCACGCCCCCTTTCATCGTCGTCAGAAGGGAGCGATGGCGGCCGTAATCGCTGGTCGGATCGTACAGCAGCTTCATGGGGACAGTTCCCTCGACGCCCTCGAGAATGCGCACGAGCGCGAATGGCGCCTCGAGCGTGACGTAGTCATGCATGCTCGATCCTGGCTTGCGACCGACCGGCATGAAGTCCGTCAGCCGAACAGACCCCGATGAGGTGCGGAAGAGAGTCTCGAGAATGTTGGTCCCTTCGAGGTAGCGGCGTTCCGATTCGAATTCTCCCGCGGGGTTGATCGAAAATGATCCCCCTCGTGTCGCGTCGAGGATGCGGCAGAACGCCGGCGCGGCATCGAACCGGCCGAATGTGCACCAGTCGATGCTTCCTGTCCGGGAGACGAGCGCTGCGCCGTGACAGTCGCCGATCAGCGCGTAGTCACGGATCGGTGCGTAAGGTTCGTTCACCGTTCACTCGAGCTCAGCGGTCTTTCCGGTCATCGCCCGTCCCGCCGCACGCAGTTCGCGGACGACGAGCGGGACCGTTGCGAACGTCGCACCCGCCGCAAGGAGGCACCAGAAGCAGAAGGCTTTGTGTTTGGTCCACTGATCGAGCGTGAGTTTCCCCGCATTGGCGGCATCGAAGGCGACCTTCGCACCGAGCGCGAGCGGAACCCACGGCATCGTCCGGTACCGATCGGGACCACCCATGGCGGCAAGCGACATCGTCGCTGCGTAGCTGCCGAGGCCGAGAACCGCATCGGGCATCGAGAATCTCTCGTACGCTTCCGCCGACGCATCGACCTTGTCTGCATCCATCATCGGAAGCGGCGGCTCGGGCAGATGCCGGATGATCCCCATCTGATAGAGCGCGATGAACCCCATCGAGGCGGAAGCGAGAGCTGACAGCCCCACGATGCCGCGCCTGTCCTTCAGATACTTCGACTCTCCCCTGCGGAGGTCGCGGCTCAGCCTGGACGCCTTCTTCTTCGCCCGCTTCTTCTCTTTCCGCTGCTGACCATTCCCTGCAGCCTTCAGACTCACGGCCACGGCGCCTAACGCGATCGCAGCAGCACGACTCAGCCAACCGCGGTGCAGATTGGCCTTCGTATACCAGTCGTGTTTCTGCGCTCTGTCGTCGAACCGGCCATGAGCTCCATGATCACCGGGGACTGGTGCCCACAGATTGTGCGGACGGTCCGGATCTTCCGGCTCGTCGGTCATCTGATCGTAGCCGTTGTCGGCGAGATAGGTGTCTCCGTAGCCGGGAAAGAATGCGTTTCCGACGATCGCCTTCGTGGTATTCCACGCGACGTTCACTTCCCTGCGATCGTTGTCTACGGCCCACATCACCGCGCGGGCGGCGATCTCGGGCTGGTAAATCTCCCCCACCGGCGCAGCCCGGCGCGGCAGCTTGCTTTTCACCCAGTCGAACTGCGGAGTATTGACTGCGGGAAGGTTCACCATCGTCAGACGCACAGCGCTCCTGTCGTGGATGAGCTCCGCGTACAACGAATCGTTGAAGCCCTGGATCGCGTGTTTGGCTCCGCAATAAGCCGCCTGCAACGGAATGCCCCGGTAAGCCAGAGCAGAGCCGATCTGGACGATCACGCCGTGATCGCGCGGAAGCATCCGACTGAGGGCGGCCATCGTTCCATGAACGACACCGAGGTAGGTCACCTCCGTGACCCGTTTGACTTCGTCAGGCCGCAGTTCTTTAACCGGCGAGAAGACAGAGACCATCGCGTTGTTGACCCAGACGTCGATTGGACCGAAGGTCTCTTCGACCGTTTTCGCTGCGGCCTCGACCGCATCAGCATCCGCGACGTCCAGAGGGAGAATGATCGCCTCCCCGCCGAGCTCTTCGACATCGCGCTTCGCGCCTTCGAGGCCATCCCCTCCGCGCGCGATCAATCCGATCCGAGCACCACGGACTGCGAGCTCCCGCACGATCGCGCGACCCACACCCGCCGACGCACCGGTGACGACGACCACCTCGCGTTTCTCATCCTGCGCACGCTTCTTCATCTCTGAATGTCCTTTCTCCCGTTCAGCCGCAGCAAGAAAAACTCCAGCCGGCGATTCGCTCGCTGAACTGAGATTGTCGAAATTGACGTTCACCAGGGCTCGATGTGTGGCGGCCAGTTTCGAGGCAGCAGCCATCGAATGACCAGAAGCTCTCAGTCAACGGTTGGCCTCAACGAGATCATTGATACCGCGGGCGATGATGTCGGGGTGATCTTCAGGAGTGAAATGTTTTCCTCCCTCGATGCGCTCGAGAGGCGCATCGAGGTCATGAGCGAAGCGCTCGCCATATTTCACCGGCTGGAAAGGATCGGCGGCTCCCCAGATCAATCGTGACGGAGTGCCGCGCAGGCGCGGAAGGTCGTCCGCTACTGACAGTGTGTCGTTGACGTCCAATGATCTCATCTGCCGGATGAGAGCCACTCCAGCACGGTCGCGCTCGTAGCGGGACCAGTGGATACGAAATGATTCGCGCGCGACGTCCTGATCATCATGGCCGCGCACGAACAGCGGAGCCACCATCGCTTTGACCACGCCTGCAGGAAGATGCCGTACCAGACCACCGATCGCCCGCATCATTTTCACGCTCGGTATCGGCCACGAGTCGTATCCGATTGCATTCGTGAGCAGAATTCCGGCCGCGAGTGAAGCGCGTCGGACGGCTGCGATCTGCACGACTCCGCCACCCAGATCATGCCCGACGAGAATTGCACGCTCGACCTGCAGAGCGTCCAGCCAGTCGAGGAGGTAGTCCGCTTGACGCGCGACTGATATCTCCCGTTCTGCGCCCGCCGCAATCGAGTCGCCATAGCCGATCATCTCGAAGCAGAGTTTGCGGGCGTTGGGAACGAGCGGCGTCACTTTTCGCCACAGATCGGGTGAGGTCGGTATTCCGTGGACGAGAACGACGGGAATGCCGTCGCCATCCTCCTCCCAGCGTGTCGGCGTGCCGTTGATCACTTCGGTACGCGATCGCATCTGGCGGTCCCTTCGTTTAATGCACGTGCGGTGCTGTCCTCGTTTCTCAGGCAGACGGCTTATCCTGCCCGCATCTCGTCCGTTTCTCGAATGCAAGCCGCATACGTGCTGTCGTGGTGATCCACCCGAGACGCTGCGGTCAGGAGGGCTCTCGCCGCTGTGCGTCCGCCAGAGCCGCGGAGGCGAGTGACACGAGAAACGGAACCGCGAACGTCAGCGAGATCCGCAGCAGGGCAATGCGTGCAACCGCTCCGCCGGACAACAGCATCCAGACCGTTTCGGTCTGGTTGATCACGGCGAGGATCGGTCCGACGATGAGGGCCGTGAGAGTCGCGCGGCGAAGATTTCGAGGGGCGCGCGCCGCCGCGAGAAACCGATGCATGGCCTGTTCTTACCGAATGCCCAGCGCACTGTCCAGTGGTTGATGGAAATCAGTGCAATCAAATCCGCACCCGGATCGTAACGCGGCTGAGGCACGTAGCCGTGCCCAGGAGGAAGGAATGACCGAACCGACGTATGTGAGGCAGACGAAAATCAACTGGAGCTCGGCACTGATCGCCGGATTGATCGCTACTGTCGTGATCACGATTACGATGGCGATCTTCGGGCAGAACATCATGAAGATGCTCGGCTCGACGATGCTCGGCGAGGACGCGAGCGTGGGCGCACAGTATCTCGTCGGAGGAATGTTCCATCTGATGGTCGGCCTCATCTGGGGCGTGCTCTACGCGTGGCTGTTCGGTCCCGTGCGCGTGTGGAATCCGCTCCTGAAGGGAATCGTGTACGGTCTGGCCATCACCGCCATCGCCCTCGCGACCATGCCGATCATGATGGCAATGATGGGCGGAGGGGGAGCCGGAAACCCATGCGCCGCCAACCCGTGCGCCGCCGGAAACCCGTGCGCCGCCGCCAATCCGTGCGCTGAAGCGCCCGGCAATCCCTGCCAGCCTTCGGATGTCGCGGGGAACCCGTGCAATCCATGCGCTGCCAATGCGAGCTCTTCGCCCGACCACGCCGGCAATCCGTGCAACCCCTGCGCGGCGAAGGCCGCATCCAATCCATGCGCGGCGAAGGCCGGGTCCAATCCCTGTTCTGCGTCAGCCGGAAATCCGTGCAATCCATGCGGCGGATCCGGAGGAGACACCTATTCGGCGATGATCAGCCTGATCAATCATCTCGTCTTTGCCCTGGCGCTGGCGTTCATCTACAGGCCGCGGGTGGCAGAATGACATTCCCTCCCCCAATTCGTCTCGCGGGAGTATTCGCCGGCGCAGTCCTTCTCCTGGGAGGTACCGGCTACTGGCTGGAGCGGAGCTCCGCATCGCTGGATGCCGAAGGGCTGGCGTGGGGAAGCGGGACGGACCTGACGCGTCCCGCGAGCTCCGGTGAGATGGTGATGATTCCTGGCGGCACGTACCGGATCGGGGACGACTCCGACCATGCGGCTGCGGATGCGCCATTGCGCGAGGTCGCCATTCAACCCTTCTATATCGACACGCACGAGGTCACCAACCGCCAGTTTCGCGAGTTCGTCGAGGCGACCGGCTACCGAACGACCGCGGAACGTCAGGGGGGAGGTTGGGGCTACCGATCGGGAGCATCGGACTGGGAGTATCTCCGCGGTGCCAGCTGGCTTGAGCCGCTCGGTCCTGGAAGCTCGATCGACGGCGCACTCGATCATCCCGTCGTTCTCGTTTCATGGGAAGACGCACGCGCGTATTCCGCGTGGGCCGGCAAGCGGCTTCCGACCGAAGCGGAGTGGGAGGTCGCCGCCCGCGCCGGTGTATCGGCAGGCAACACCACTTCCCGTCATCGCGACCCCTCGAAGGATGGATCTGCGAATGTCTGGCAGGGAACCTGGCCGCGCAGGAACGAGCTGGTGGACGGATTTTTCTACACTGCACCCGCCGGTACGTTCGAGCCGAACGACCTCGGCCTTTACGACATGATCGGGAACGTCTGGGAGTGGACCGAAGATCCGTACGATCGGGTCAACGCGCCGGAGATGCGTGTCGCCCGCGGTGCCTCGTGGTTCTGCTCGGCAAGCTACTGCGGTGCCTATCGTCCCGGGTTTCGCGGCAAGAGTCCGATCTCGCGCGGGTTCAACAATGTCGGGTTCCGCTGCGTGAAAGATGCGGTGTCACTGAGCAATGAGAGTTGATTTCAGTCCTATGCGAGATTTGATGCGTCTCCGCGTGATTGCTCCGCTCGTTCTGACACTTACGGTTTCTGCCTGTGCAGCGCCAAACGTCGACGATCCGAGGAGGGAGCCGAAAACGAGGGACGGATTGCCGCACATCACCGAGGTTGAAAACGATCCCGTTCACACGCTGCTCGCTCCCGACGCGATCCCCGCCATCGACGAGCCGGAGTTCGTTCGGGCGGCCGATGCGACGTTCATGGATGACGACGAGCCGGTCATCGGTGTCGTCTTGGACGGGGTGGCGAGGGCGTACTCCACATGGCACCTCGACCGCCACGAGATCGTCAACGATACGATCGCCTCGAAGCCGCTCGCGGTCACCTGGTGACCGCTCGCGCATACGGGCGTCGTGTACGCCCGACCGGAAGTCGACGACGGTCCGACCACCCTGGGCGTGTCGGGGATGCTGTGGCGTGATTCTCTCGTGATGTACGATCGTGCGACGCGCTCGCTCTGGAGCCAGGTCAATGGCCGGGCTGTCGCCGGGCCGATGAAAGGACGGCGGCTCGAAGAGTTTCCGTCCGAGCAGATGACGTGGGCCGAGTGGAAGCGCCGCCATCCGGACACACTGGTCCTCGTCAAGCCCCGCCTTCGCGGTTCGACGTACGATCGATACTTCGATGATCCCCGCATGATCGGGGTCCGCGGGTCGCGGAACCCCGATCCTCGCCTGCCGGGAAAGGAGCTCGTTCTCGGCCTCGAGCACGATGGCCGCTTCGCCGCCGTGCCGATCTCTGCGCTCCGACAGCGTCCGATCCTTCTGACCACAGCGCTCGACCGTCCAATCGTCGTCACCCGCACCGCCGCCTTCGACCGGCGTCATGGCGATCGCTCGCTCACATTCGAGCCTTTTGACGGAGCGCGGATGCGCGATCGGGAAACCGGTTCGATCTGGTCACTGGACAGCGGAGAAGCGATCGACGGACCGCTCCAGGGGCAGCACCTCGCGCGCATCTCGGCGAAGACTGTCTACTGGGCGATCTGGGCGAAATTTCATCCCGAGACCGCGGTGATCGAACCATGAAAGTGCTGGAGGGTATACGCTTCGGGCTGTCGAGTACGCACCGCTGCGCCATCCCTCAGCTCACGCAGTCCTGGCGAGCGCCATGACGAGCCCCTTCTCTTTCCAGACATCGATTCGAAGTCCATCGATGACGAACTGCTGCGAGGAGCCGATTCTCGCAAGTCGCTCGTCGGCCCGCACCTGAATCAGAGTGCAGATCCCTCCGGACGGCTCGACGAGCTTGATTTCTATCGCAGACAACCCGCCGACCGACGAGTATCGCGCGCCGACTACGCGCAGCGACATCTCTGCGGCGCGCTGAGGCATTACCGGATTGAAGTCGAGACGCGCCATCTTTGCGCGCAGCTCGTCGTAATCAGAAGCTCGTACTTCGACAGCGAGACGGCGGTTGTGATCCCGGGCCGCGATCATCGCAATCTCCTCCGCCGCCCCGTGATCGCGAGGGACCAGCAGAAGTGCGGTGGCCGCGATCAGGATTGCAATGACCGCAGCGATCGAAAGCCAGCGAACCGAAAACCGGCTGGACCTCCGCTCGCGCTCGCTCCCCTTTCGGAGAATGCGGATCTCGTCGATCATGGACGAGGAGAGACGCTTCGATTCGTAGTGAGTGCGAATCTGCTGTTCCAGGTTCTTTTCCGGTTTCATATGCTTCCCTCTGCGCCGGTCCGGCAATTCAGAAGGGTCCTCAGTTTCGATTTTGTTCGATGCAGCAGACTCAGCACCGTCCCCCGCGGCCGGCGCGTCAGATCGGCGATCTCCTGCGCGGTATAGCCCTCGACCACGGCCAGAAAAAGCGTCTCCCGCTCCTCCGCCCTGAGCTCGCCGAGCGCCTGATCGAGTGCGCCGGAAAGGAGATAGTCCTGCTCCTTCAGCGAGACAGCCGGCAGATCGGCGTCTTCTTCGATTGGAACGAAAAGAATGCGCCGATTGCGCCGGTACCTGTCGATGAACCGGTTCCGGATCGTCGTCAGGAGATACGCCTTATCCCAGGAGCCGCCCGAGCGGACGACAGCCACGCAGGCATCATGGACCAGATCTTCCGCCTCTTCCACCGCGTGGGTGAGCGCCATTGCATAGCGGAATGCAGCGTGCAGCAGATCTTCGAAATCTGCGTCGTCAGACCACTCCGCCGAGACATCTGTCGGCACGGTTTCATTCACCGGTTCTTGCTCTGCATCGGAAACGCCCGGCCGCGAGCTTTGATTGCAGCGGAAGAGCCCCGCGCATCGACCCCTCGCCCCGCTCGCGGGTAGAGGGGCCGTACAACTCCGATGCGGGCTACCACACGCAGAGGCTGCAAGCCCCCCGACTCCGTCTCCCGGCGCGCGTTGATCGCGCAAGCTCATCCGCGAATGCCGCGCGCCACTTCTTGTCTCGCCGACTTCGCGGGGAGAGGGGAGCGGCGGTGGTGCTCATCTTCGAACCGGACGTCTTCGCGCGGGCGCGTCGTTCCGAAACCAGCCCCGTGCCGTCGGCTCTGACTTCAGGAACCTCAGAAGCAGCGCTCCCACTTTCTGTTCGCCCGATTGCGCGGGATGCGTTCCGTCGCTCTGAAAATCGCCGGGCTCCCATACCAGCCCGTCGCTGCGCGGGTTCTGGCCGTCTGCCCAGAGATACGGCCCCCACGCCATCCATGGAGCGGCCGTGGCCCAGGACAGATCGCCCGCGCGGGGATTCGTCACCTCTCCGTTGCGCATTTGTTCGATCTGCGCTTCGACCGCCCACTTGACTGCAAACGCAGACTCGTAGGCGTAGGGTTCCGGATTCAACATCGTCGTTGCATAGCCGGCGTAGATCCGGCTCGACAGATAGATGATCTTCAGGTTCGGATAGCGGAGGCGAAGCGCGCGTGCGATGTCGCCGATCTGGGTCACGAGCCGGTATGCGTCGGCCTGGCCATCGGGAAGCGATCGCGTCGGACGCGGGTTGGCCACCTTCACCCACGCCACCTGAACCTGCGCTTCCGAGAGTCCACGCGGCGCCAGCACCGTGTCTCGTATGCGGTCGTAGTTCCTGTCGCCCGCCGAGTCCCACGTCTCCGCGGCCTGCCCGCCCTTCGCACCATTTGCGAAGACCAGAGAGGTCCGATTCACCTCCGGGTCGGCGAGCGCCTGGCCTACGAACGACCACACCTCGCAGCGGGTTGGATTTCCCTGGGAACAGAACTCCTGAGTCGTATTCGACATCCCGACCGATAGAAGAACGATCTTCCCTGATGATGATGGAACGCCGACAGTATCCCGCGGCACGATCTCCCGCGCGAACGACATGCCGGCCGCCGCGTGATCGAGTGGCATCTCGTTCCGGCCACCGGGATACAGACCACCGGGAAATCCGAGATAGTTCTGCGATCCCATGTCGGTGAGGGGCGTCAGAGCCGATGCGACTGTGGCGAATCCCGCGAACATCAGAGTGACGCGTGTCAGCTTCATGCTCATTGGACGGATTGAGGGGCCGTTCGTTTACTCGTACTGGCTGCAAATATTGTCCAGCTGTAGACTTGAATCCTTCGGAAGATTTTTTTCTCCGGGCCTGACGTACGTCGTGCAACTCTCCGCGACAAAGAGGTTTAAAAAAGCAGGACGGGCTTTCGTGCAGTAAGAGTAGGGGCCTGATGGGAAGTGGCGCAATCACTCCTGTGACTTACTCGTCTCTCTACCGAGATTAATAGTAGGGGCCAGGTCTTTTGGGGGTTGTTGCTCAAACCCGGGATAGAGACGATGGCGGGGAAAAGTCCGCCCCTTGTCATCCTGAGCCGCCGAAGGACGGCGAAGGATCTGGGGGTGGCTCGCGAATCATCGTCATGGCGGGCTGGAGGATCATTCATGAGCCCCCGCCCAGATCCTTCGCCGTCCTTCGGCGGCTCAGGATGACGAGTTGTGAACGCGTCGAACCTGGGGTAAATCTGGACGGGTGATCCTCTCGGCTTGTCGGTTTGAGCAACAACCCGTTTTAATTTCTACTCTGCGGGAAGGAGAAACAGAGATTCCAGACCTAGTTCCTGCTCTAGACTCTACTTGGGGCTCGAGACGATCGATCAGAAGGAGCAATCGGAAGGAGCGGCAGTTTCGATGAGAACCCGATCACGACGCATCCGTGAGCGCAGCCTGGCCACCGACCTGCTGGTCGGTACGGCTGCAGGAGTGGCCGCTACATGGGTGATGGACTGGGTAACGACCATCATGTACGAGCGGGAGCCGCAGCAGGCAAAGGATCGCGAGAACGCAGCCCGCGGCGACCAGATGGCGTACGAGACAGCGGCCGAGAAAGCCGCTGAGCTGCTCGGTCACGAGCTCTCCGAGGAGCAACGAAAGACGCTCGGCGCCGGCATCCACTGGACGCTCGGCGTTTCTGCCGGTACGGTTTACGGCCTCGCTCGGAACCAGGTTCCTGCCGCCGGGCTCGGATCAGGTCTCGCCTACGGTGCGCTCTTCTGGCTGGCGATGGATGAGGCGGCGCTCACCCTTCTCGGCCTCACTCCGCCGCCGCCCGAGTTTCCATGGCAGACGCACATGCGCGGACTCGTTGGCCATCTCGTCTTCGGCGTGGTCGTCGAGGCGGCGTTCGCCATCGCGGACACCGCGCAGGACCGGCTCTCCGACTGAATGAAGCGGAGGAGGGGAGCCCGTGCGCTTCCTGCAGTCGACACCGCTTCCTCGTGGCTACGAAGAGTGACGGCTCCCGGGCTCCGGCAGATCCGCCGGGCGGTGGAGAGGCACAACTTCCGCACGATCCGGAGAGATGGGCGAGTTCGGAAAAGTTCTTCTGCTCGCGCTGATTCCAGCTGCCGGAGTGATCGGCGGGGGGCTCGTCGGGGAACTGATGGCGATCAGCCGCAAGGCGAGAAGCATGGCGCTTCATGCCGCGGCCGGTATCGTCCTTTCAGTAGTTGCGGTGGAACTGTTGCCGGAGGCCATCACGGTCGATCCGCCCTGGGCGGCAATCGTTGCGTTCGCGTGCGGCGGGCTCTTCTTCGTCGGCATCGATCGCGCGGTCGATCTCATCGCAAGTCGGGATGGGGAAAGTTGGGGTCAGAGCCAGAAACGCAACTTAACGAGGTGGCGAGTGAAAAGTCCGCCGAGGTAAAATCCCTCTGCGGCCTGCCACCGGTCAGTCGCCGGCACAGCTCCGGGGTGCTTCCGGACGATCACTGGCGATCAGACCCCTCGAGCATCCAGACGTCTCCTCCCTCCGGACGCGATCGGTCGAATACGACCCACTGGCCATCGGGTGACCAGGACGGGTAGTCGATCCTCACCTGGGAGTCTTCGAATTCGAGAATCGTCCTCGTCTCTCCGGTCGCGAGCGGCGCCACCCATAGCCGCTGGTGATTCGAGACATCGATGACATGCGAACGGTCCGGCGAATACGAGTGGTGATACCCGCCTATGATCGCGGTTGGTTGCTCGTCGCCACCGGCGATTTCGATGAACGCGAGGCGGGAAGGGGATGTGGCGTTCGAGACGAACGAAACGGCCCTGGAGTCCGGGGTCCAGCGGATGTAGTGAACGTCGATGCCGTTCTTCGTGACCTGGCGCTGGTTCGAGCCGTCCCGGCTCATCACCCACAATTCGAGTCTGCCATTGGCGTCCGACATGTAGGCGATCATGCTGCCATCCGGTGAGTAAAAGGCATGAGTCTCACTAGAGGGATCGCGGGTGAGCTGCCGAAGCGAGCCGTTCCGCAGATCGACCTCCCAGATGTCGATCGATTGGCCACGGCCGGAAAAGAAGACGAGATGGGTCCCGTCCGGTGACCACACCGGCTGGAAGTCACCACCCGGTCCACGTGTCACCTGCTTCGCGGCGTCATCCTCGAGCGTCCTGATCCAGATGTTCATGTCGCCGGTCCGGTCGGAGTTGAAGGCGATCGCCGACGCGTCGGGAAACCACGAAGCCCGGCTTTCTTCGCGTGTGGTCGCCTCCACGACCTCAGGAGAGCCCGCCACGTTTCCCCCGGGGGTGACGGGGAGCTTCCACAGATCGGAATTCTGCCGAAGGGTCGTCATCGCCAGCCGGTTTCCATCGGCGGAGAGGGCGAGATCAAGATCGTGTCCCGCGCCGGTCGTCACCTGCTCCGGAGGCTCGGGGAATGAGTCGTCCGGCGCTGCGCGGCTTCTCCAGACGTTGATCCCGCCTCCCCGGTACGAGGAGAAATAGACGTAATCGCCGGACCAGACGGGGCCGACGTCGAGGATCGAGTCTTTCGTGAGCCATTGTGTCTCTTCCGTTTCGAGATCGAGAATCTGAATGTCGAACTGCGTACGATCCGAATACTGGAAGACGATACGGTCGCCGCCCGGCGACCAGCTCGGACGAAGATGCTCGCTCGCTTCGGTCGTGTCAGTCGTCGCCTGCCTCGGATTGCGGCCATGAGGATCCGCGATCCAGATCCGGCCACTGCCGCTCCATTGGGCCGAGAACGCGATTCGATTCCCGTCGGGAGACCACGCCGGGTCGAAGGCATCGCGAATGAGAACGTGCTCCGCTCCGCCCCCGAGATCGATCGACCACACGTCTCCGCCGGAGTAGGCGCCGTAGACATCCCCCGGCGCGAGTCGCTGGCCCTTCTCCCGCGAACGTACGAAGAGGATCGTCTTGCCGTCGGGAGACCAGGCCGGATAGATATCATCATAATCCCCGAACGTGAGCTGTCGTTCCTCCGCGTCGCCAATCGATTTCAGGAAGAGCTTTCTGAGGTTCCCGGTCTCTCTGGTGAAGACGATCCATTTCCCGTCCGGCGACCAGGAGGGGAACTGCTCGACAGCGCTCGCGGACGTGAGCTGCGAGAGGGTTCTGGGGGAGCTGGCCGCTGCTTCTCTCACTGTCTCATGAGGTGCGACGTCGTCACGAGCGATCCATACGACGACCGCTGCTGCGGCCAGCAGTAACACGAGAGCAATCCACATCGCTGGACGAGATTTGCCGTGCGTCTCGTGGGTCAGCCGGCGAAGACGAAGCCCGAGATCATGGGCGGACTGCAGACGCCTTCCTCTGTCCCTGGCCAGGCACTCGCTGACGAGCGCCTGGAGGGAATCGGGAACACGTTCGAGTGCGGGTGGCTCGTCGCGAAGGATCGCGCTCGTCGTTTCAGAGGCGCTCGGCCGCAGAAATGGCGGGCGGCCGGTGATCATTTCGTGAATGATAGACCCGAGGGAGAAGAGATCGGTGGTCGCGTCGACCGTCTCACCTCTGAGCTGTTCGGGTGACATGTAAAGCAGGGTTCCGATGACGGCACCCGGTGCCGTTCTTGCCCGGGTCGGATCCGATTCCGTGAACTCTTCCGAAGACCGGACGAGACCGAAATCGAGAATCTTCACCTGATCGTCCGGTGTGATCATGATGTTGTCGGGCTTGAGGTCGCGGTGCACGATTCCCTTGGCGTGGGCGGCGGCGAGACCGTCGCAGATTCGGGAAGCAATGTCTATCGCGCGGCGCCAGGGGAGCGATCCGCGAGAGAGACAAGCCCGAAGAGTCTTCCCCTCGAGCAGCTCCGTGACGAGGTATTGGGTGTCGCCCGCGATGCCGAACTGGTGAACCTGTAGAACGTTCGGATGGGAGAGCGCGGCAAGCGCACGAGCCTCCTGCTCGAAGCGCGCAACCGACTGCGCGTCGTCCCTGTGGATGATTTTGATGGCGACCTCACGATTCAGCTTTCGGTCGATGGCTCGGTAGACCTGCCCCATGCCACCGGATCCGATCTGCTCGATAATCTCGTAGTCGCCCAGTTCATGACCCGGCGCAAAGCTCATGCGTAGGAGACAAGCTTACCCCGGATCATCTCGGTCGGTGGAGTCCGGAGCCGGCGCGGCACCCCGACATCCGGTCCGGAGGCCCTACCCTCACCTGCGGTCCGAAGGAAAAGGAGGAAAAGTGGAGCCAACTCCAAGACCTTACCGCAAGTGCCTGCGTCGCCGAGCTCGTCGCGCGCCTCGTATCCACACCACTTTCCACCTCCTCGCGACACATCTCATGAATCATCCTGGCTGAGCTTCCATGCTCTGGGTCCTGGCGGTCGCGAGGCACAATTCCCGCACGATCCGGGCCATGGGGGAGTTCGGAAAAGTTCTTCTGCTCGCGCTGATTCCAGCTGCCGGAGTGATCGGCGGGGGGCTCGTCGGGGAACTGATGGCGATCAGCCGCAAGGCGAGAAGCATGGCGCTTCATGCCGCGGCCGGTATCGTCCTTTCAGTAGTTGCGGTGGAACTGTTGCCGGAGGCAATCACGGTCGATCCGCCCTGGGCGGCAATCGTTGCGTTCGCGTGCGGCGGGCTCTTCTTCGTCGGCATCGATCGCGCGGTCGATCTCATCGCAAGTCGCGAGGAGAATGGCGGGCGCGGGCCGTGGATGATCTACGTGGCGGTCGCCATGGATCTTTTCACCGACGGCATCATGGTGGGGTCCGGCAGCACCGTTCGCTTCAGTCTTGCTCTGATGCTGGCGACCGCGCAGATTCCGGGTAACCTTCCCGAAGGTTTTGCGACCGCCGCAACGATGAAGCGTTCCGGAGTCGCCCGGAAGTCTCGTCTTGCAGCGCTGCTCGCTCTGACGCTCGTTGCAGTCGCAGGAGCCTGCAGCGGCTACTTTCTCCTGAGGGACCAGCCACTGGTCTGGCGAATGGCCACGCTGGCCTTTACAGCAGGAATCCTGACGACTGCAGTCGTCGAAGAGATCATTCCCGAATCCCATGAGAAAGGCGAGGCGCGCGCTGCAGTGCTCTTTTTCATCGGAGGCTTCGTTCTCTTCATGGCCATCGCGTCCTACGTCGGGTGACAGCCCTTATTGCAGTTCCGCCCATTTCCCGGAGCTGGAGATCGACCTGATCCAAAAAGCGGGGATCCAGTTCGCGGCTCATGAGATTCGCCCTGGAACAGAGGAGGAGCGTTTTTCAGATGTGGCAGGTGACGGAACCGCGGATCAGCTCCCGAACCGAGATTCCAAAATTGCCCGGATAAATGCGCGGATATTGAGTGATATCCTCTTCCAGGATGGTGCAACGCACCCCGATGCGCATCTGGTGGTTGAAAATCGACCAGCGCTAGAGGTCACTGAATGACGCAGACGTCGTGACCCACGCTCACCACCCTCAGCGGCTGGGTGCAGACCACCGGCTCATATGATGGGAACCAGACGGAGCAGCAACCGCTTTCCTGGCAGAACCGTTTCTCGATCCGCTCACCTGGTGTTGCCCATTCTCTTTCTGCTGTTGGCCGGCCTTTCTCTGTTTGGGTTGAGCCCTTCGAAAGCGCTTACTCAGTACAGCCACCAGTCATGGACGGTGCGGCAAGGACTTCCGCAAAACAGCGTTCGCGCCTTGCTGCAGACGCGTGACGGCTACATCTGGCTCGCCACCGGCGCCGGTCTGGTCCGATTCGATGGCGTCCGCTTCACCGTCTTCGACAAGACCAACACGCCCGCAATTCGCGACGATGACGTTCGAGCGCTGGCAGAAGACCAGGAGGGAAATGTCTGGATCGGTACCTACAGCGGCGGGCTGACCCGCATGAACAGTGCCGGTTTCACATTCTACGGCGAGAAGGAGAGCGGGCTTCCATCGGAGATGATCCGGGGGCTCTACGTGGACCGCTCGGGCAGCCTCTGGATCTCGACCTTCGGCGGTGGGCTGAGCCGTTTTCGTGATGGAAAGTTCACGACGCTGACCACCGCCGACGGCCTCGCCGATGACAAGGTCAAGACCGTCATTGAGGATCGAGCCGGGGCGTTGTGGGTTGGTACATACAGCGGTGGAGTGAGCCGGATCGCCGGGGGCGAGATCACCAATTTCACCACGGATGACGGATTGCCGGCGATGTTCGTGCTCGACATTCTCGAAGACAGCAGTGGCGCCATCTGGTTCGCGACCTACGGGGGCGGCATGGCGCGACTCCAGGGCGGCCGGTTCACCGTCCTCTCGGTCGATGAAGGCCTTGGGGACAGCCGGGTGGTCGCCCTCGAAGAGGATCGGGACGGGAATCTCTGGATCGGACTCTACGGCGGAGGCGTTCAGAGGCTCACGGATGGAGAGTTCACCGGATTCACTCCAGCCGACGGGCTTACTGGCGATCTCGTTTTCGACCTGATGGAGGACAGGGAAGGCAGTCTCTGGATCGGATCATTCAACGGAGGGCTCGACCAGCTCCGCGACGAGCCTTTCACCACGTTCACCTCCAGAGAGGGATTGACGGGCGACATCGTTTTCAGCGTCTCAGCGGCACGCAAGGGCGGTGTCTGGGTCGGTATCGAGGGTGGCGGGGTCAATCGCGTGAGGGAGGGAGAGGTCGAGGCGATCTACACCAGCCGGCAGGGTCTTTCGAGCGACAACGTGGTTGCAGTGCTCGAGGATCGTCGCGGCGACGTCTGGATCGGCACATTTGACGCGAGGCTTCACCGCCTGAGGGGCGGTCAGCTATCGAGCGACACGGCAGTGGATGAGATCGGTGACGATCACGTCTGGTGCATCTACGAGGATGCCGACGGCGTGATCTGGCTGGGGACCCGCACGGGAGGTGTGATCCGGTACGATGGCCGCGACTTTTCCAGACTCACCAGCGCCGACGGCCTCGTCGGCAACGGCGTGCGCGCGGTTCACAAAGACCGCTCGGGTGTGATCTGGATCGGGACCGACAGCGGGGTCAGTCGTCTGGTCGGCGAGCGGATCGAGAACATCACCAGAGCCGACGGCTTGCCGACCGACGCGATCGTCGCGTTTCACGAGGACGCCGAGGGTGTGATCTGGATCGGCACGCGCGGCGGCGGGCTGAGCCGCTGGGAAGACGGCGAGATGTTTAATTTCAGCCGCAGCAACGGGCTTCCCGACGACAGCATCTTCCGGATTCTCGAAGACGATCAGGGCAACCTGTGGATGAGCAGCCTCCGGGGGGTATTCCGTGTCAGCAGGACAGAACTGAACGAGTTCGCCGCGGGAGACCGGGACGATTACGACTCGAACCTCTACGACACCGCCGACGGAATGGAGGATAGTCAGACCGCTGGTGGTTCTCAACCGGCGGGAGCGAAAGCGGCCGACGGGAGCCTCTGGTTCCCTACTGTAAAGGGAGTCGTCCGCGTCGATCCTGACAGCATGCCCGAGAACGATGTTCCCCCTCCCGTCTACATCGAGCAGCTGATCGTCGACCGCAAGGCGTATCCGCTGGGCGAGACAACGCTGCCGGCAGGGAGCAGGAATATAGAGATTCACTACACCGCACCCAGCTTTCAGGCTCCGGAAAAAATGAGATTCCTCTATCGCCTCGAGGGCTTCGATCCGGAGTGGGTCGATGCGGGGCCACGCCGTATCGCCTACTACACGAACCTCTCTCCAGGCTCTTACCGGTTCTCGGTTCAGGCGTTCAACAGCGACAACGTTGCCAGCGAGGGGATAGCCTCGACGAGCTTCGAGATCGGACGGTTGTTTTACCAAACCCTTTGGTTCTATCTGTCGATCGCGGCCGTACTCGCGACCTTCACATTTCTGATCGTCCGCGGGCGCCTCAGTGTGATTCGTGCCGAAGCAGACGCTCGGGCTGCCAACCTGGAGCGTTCCCTGATCGAATCGCAGAAGATGGAAGCACTCGGACAGATGGCTTCCGGAGTCGCTCACGATTTCAATAACACGATGATGACTGCTCTCCCGTGGGCCGACATCCTCGCGAGGCAGTATCCCGATATTCCACTCGTTCAGAAAGCGGCTCGGAACATTCACGATTCAGTGATTCGCGCACGTGGGGTGACACGCCAGCTTCTCGATTTCGCACAGCCGAAAAAACCAGAAATGAGGCCCGTCGATCTCGCCTCACTGCTGGAGAATCACCTCCAGCTTATTCGTCCCTCGCTCTCGCCGGAGATAAAGATCGATCTCGATTCCAGGGGGACGGATCTGATCGTTCTGGCCGATCCGGACCAGATTCAACAGGCAATCCTGAATCTGTCGCTCAACGCCCGCGACGCGATGCCGCGAGGCGGCACGCTGCAGTTCAAAGTGAGGCCCATCACGCGACGTGAGATCGAGGAATGGAACCTCGATCTGGCGGACGGCGTCGTCCTGTCGATCTCCGATACAGGGACCGGCATCGAACAGAGCAGACGGTTGCATGTGTTCGATCCTTTCTTCACCACAAAAGAGGTCGGCAAGGGAACGGGGCTGGGGCTGGCGGTGGTGCACCGGATCATCGAGGAGCACGGGGGGAAAATCGTGCTCGATTCCCCTCGGCACGGTGGGACTGTGTTTCACATTATCCTGCCGGCATACCAGGCCTCACCCGAGCAAGCCCCGCCAGAACAGCCGGCTCGGCAGGAGGGTGGAAAGCTGAGCGGCCTGCGAATCGTGATCATCGATGACGAAGTCGAGCTGGCCGAAGGGGTGAAGATGATGCTCGAGATGGACGGAGCAGAGGTCGTGCTGCGTGGCAGTGGTGTCGACGCTCTCGCGGAGATCGATGCAGGACTTCAGCCGGACCTCATCATTCTGGATCTCGGCATGCCGGGGATGACCGGAGATGAGGTCCATGCCGAGGTGCGCAAGCGATTCCCGCTGCTGCCGCTCCTCATCTCGTCCGGCTACGGCGACCGCGCAAGACTCGATCCGCTTCTGGCAGATGGCCATACTCGGTTCAAGCAGAAGCCGTATACTCTCGACGAGCTGATCGACGAGATCGTGCGGTGGGTTCAGCCGTCAAAAGCAAACGCAGCATCGCGCCGTGGAGAGTAATGCTTTCTCCGGCAGTCGGCGCGCAGTTCGGGCTGACGCATGCGTGTGATGATTGCAGGGGCCGGCGGTCTGATCGGAGCTGCTCTTTCCCGTCATTTCTCCGCCCGCGGCGAAACGGTCCCGCTGCTTCATCGTGACCTCAATATCGATGATCCGCAGCAGGTCCGGAAGATGGTAGCTTCGATCGCGCCCGATCTCATCGTCAACTGCGCTGCCGTCGGAGTCGACGAGTGCGAGCGCGATCCGGAGCGCGCCACGGCTCTGAATGTTCGAGGTCCGACCCTGCTGGCTCGAGCCGCCTCCGGGGCGGGCGCGGCATTCGTCCACTTCAGCACAAACTACGTCTTCAGCGGCGATCGGACCGACCGCGGCTTCTATCTTCCATACGACACGCCCGAGCCGATCAATACGTACGGCCGCACCAAACTGGCAGGCGAGCGGCTCGTTTCCGCGGAATGTTCCCAATCCTGGATCATTCGCACGTCCTGGGTCTTCGGTCACGGGAAGGAGAGCTTTCTCGCAACGCTCCCGCAAAAGCTGATGGCTGGAGTGCCGGTCGTCGCGACCACAGACATCTTCGCCAGTGTCACGTACGTGGACGATCTGGTCACGCAGCTCCACCACCTCATCAGACTGGGAGATTACGGCATTCATCACATCACCAATGAGGGCGTCTGTTCCCACGCCGAGTTCGCGAAGACGGCAGCACAGATTCTCGGTCTGACCCCGTCTGAACATGATGATCTGATCGAGCCCAGATCTGCCGATGCTCTGATCCGTTCGGCACCACGGCCGCGATGGACGCCGATGCACTCCGCGAGTAGCGCGCACATCAAGCTTCCACCCATGCGACCGTGGCAGCAGGCTCTCGCCGCCTACATCGCTACCTTCTGACTGGGTCGGGCAAGGGGCTTCGCCGTCGACGGTCGTCAAAAGTGCTGGCAGCTCGGCTCGTGGATTTGGGCACAGCTCCCGAAGATCTGATCCAAATCAGCGATCCCGAATCACCCGTCTATCAGATCCTCTGCATCTCTTTTCCACAGCAGCAGCGCGGGGCGAGATCGCCTCCCTGACCCTCTTTTGCTCCTTTTGTCACTTCGATCTCGCAGCCACAGTTCGGATCCGGACAACGGTACTTCTCGCCTCTCTTCAATGCCATCGTGATCTCCTTTCGCCCGGGGCGTGACCTCGTCAGCCCGCGGATTCAGTCGTTACCATGTCGCGCCCACAGCAGCAGCGCGGTACGTGTGTACCCGAACAGTCGGACGGAGCACCCTCGATCACCTCGATGATGCAACCGCAGCCGGCTTCCGGGCAGCGATATCTCTGACCCTTCTCGTATCTGGCCAAGTCGGTTCCTCCTTTCATGAAGCGAGAACAGAACCTCTACCCGGGTACATATTTCCAATCTACCGGTCGGAGGGCTCGAGGGTATCGAGAATCGGACACTCGAGGTGGTCGTCCGCACAGAGGCATTGCTCGAGCAGATCTCGCAGTGTCGTCCGCAGCGTGTCGAGTCGTTTGATCCGCTGCTCGATGTCCTCGAGGCGGACGCTCGCCATCCCGCGGATCTTCTGGCGATCGCGTCCGGCTCGGGTGCGGAGAGAAAGAAGATCTTCGATCTCGGTCAGTGTAAAGCCGAGCTCCTGCGCGGATTTGATGAAGCGTGTGATCCGCACCGCATCCCGATCGTAGACCCGGTGACCCGACACCGTGCGGGGTGGAGCGGGCAGAAGCCCGCGCCGCTCGTAATAGCGGATCGTCTGCACGTTGACGTTTGCAGCCCGGGCGACTTCAGAGATCTTCATGGCTTCTGTAATGCGAGGACGATCCCATGTATTCGGAGAGCTGCCCGGGCTGGTGGATGTGACTCTGGCGCCCTCCAGAATGCCGAGATGTGACGCTCTCACTTACCGGGACATATTCTTGCACCAGAGATTGAATGGATCTCCGCGCGCAGAGGCGGGAGGAATCGCGCAAAACGACTCTGTCACGGTCACCAGCACGAGCAGGAGCCGGCTCATCGCCGCCGGGAGCTCGAATGATTCGGGCGGGGCATTCTGCTCTTGCCCGGAAACGTGGCGCGTCTCGTCGCAGTGATTGAAGGGAACAAGCACAAATGGCGGGAGAAAAGCTGAAGCCGGAGGAAGCGGCCCCGCAGGCCGACCAGGTTCATGTCGAATTCCCTCCCAATCTGGCGCGCGAGCATCTGATTGCGCTCGCAGCCGAGCTCCGGGAGCGGCGGGATCTGATCCTCGATGCGTGGCGCGCATACGGCGACGCCATACCGGGCCGGAACATCGCGGAATCGCTCTCGCGGGTGCAGTTCAACGACCACATTCCGACCGTGCTCGAGACCCTGTCACAGAACCTCGAAGCGTGGCCCGACGGCATCGCCCCGCCCACAGAAGAGATGTCCGAGGAAGTTTCGGAACACGGGCTCCAGCGCTGGCAGCAGGGCTACTCGCTGAACGAGGTCCTGCGAGAATGGGGATATCTGCAGATGTGCGTCGCCGCGGAGCTCGAACGATATGCGGTCGATCACCCATCACTCGAGCCCAGCGTGATGCCGATTGCACGGCGCGCATGGGCGTTGCTGTGCGCCGACGGCGTCACCTCGAGCGCAACCCAGTACGGCCGTCTTCAGCAGACGGAGTCGACCGGCCACGTGAAGGCGCTCGAGCTTGCTCTGAGTGCGCTGCAGACGATGGAAAACGCGCGCGCTGAGGCGTGGCGGACAGCGGCGCACGACCTTCGCGGCAGCGTTACGGTCGTCAAAGGCGCGGCGTCGCTCAACGCGAGCGCCGCCCTTTCGGATGACACGCGCGCCGAGGTGGCGGAGATGCTCAGCAAGGGGGTTTCGTCGCTCCACGAGATGCTCACCGACCTTCTCAGTCTGGCGCGGCTCGAGGCAGGACATGAGCAACGCTCCGTCACATCGTTCGACGCTGCCGTGCTGATTCGGGATTTTGGAGCCGCGTCGCAGGCGGCCGCGACGGACCGCGGGCTCTATCTCAAAATGGATGGCCCGAGCACGCTCCCCGTCGAGGGCGACGGTCCAAAGATTCTTCGAATCCTGCAGAACCTCCTTCTCAACGCGGTCAGGTACACCGAGCATGGTGGAATTTCGTTGAGCTGGGGCATCGACACGACGAGGGACACCGATCGATGGACGTTCTCCGTCCAGGACACCGGACCGGGAATCGATGAGGCAGGAGTCGCCACGATAGGGAAGGATCTCCAGGACGCGACTGAGGTTTCCGACGATTCTCGAGACGCGAGCGACGACCGTCGCCGCGACATGGCCGGCGCACCGACGGTGGATTCCGAGTCTGACGCCTCACCGCCGGAAAACTCACAACAACACGGCGAAGGTGTCGGGCTGTCGATCGTGAAGCGGCTGTGCGAGCTTCTGGATGCGAGCCTGGAACTGGCGACCAGGCCGGGACAGGGAACGACCTTCCGCGTCATCCTTCCGCGCAGATACACGGAGGAAAATGACGAGAGCTGAGTGGGATGAATGCTGAATGCGACAGACACCAGTCATTGCATCGCCTCATTGCTCTCTGTTCGGAGGGCCCTGCGCTGTTGATCGTCAACGGCGCCATCGATATCGAGATTCGCGCAGAGGGCTGTCGGAACAGAGCTGCAGCTTCACCTGAAACTCGAGCTGAACGGAGCTCCTCAGGAGATCACCCTCCCGGCGCGAGTCACAGAAGCCACCGTCCGCCCGATCTATTACTGAGCTCGCTCCGAAACGGGCGACCAGGGTGCTAAGACGCGACCTGGGAAGGGCGAGCCCTGGCGACGAACGACGTGACACTGACGGACTCGATCACGACCGGGTGATCCGATCACCTCGAGCACGCAGGGGCATTTCCCTCGCGTTTTACGGGAGTGGGATCATTCCGCCCCGCCAACTCGACTCCTCCTCCTTCGACAGAACAGAGGCTGTCGTGGCGCATTTATTGCGCAGAAACTCCCGATAGTCGTAAATTGAAGCAGGTCAGACTATATTGAGGAGCTGCTATGCAAAAGTACGTGATTGAACGGAAGATCCCGAATGCGGGCAGCCTCACGACAGAAGAGCTGGAAGAAGTTTCCCGTCGTTCCCTCGCCGCTCTTGAAAAGCTGGGGCCTCGGATCCAGTGGCTACATAGCTTCGTCACTGACGACAAGGTCTACTGCGTCTATCTGGCACCCGACGAAGAAACGATTCGGTCGCACGCTGAGCAGGCTGGACTCCCCGCCGACCGAATCTCAGCGGTGCGGCGGTTGCTCGATCCGGTGAATGCGGTCTGAAGCTCCGCCGGAGCTATGCATCACCCTCCCGCAGTGCGTAATCGATGGCCTCACTCACTCCCATACATTGTCCGCACTGGTAAAGACGTCTGCTGTCGGCCTGATCGAGTGACTTCCGCGCTCTTTCGATCCCCGCAGAAAGCTCTGCCTGCTCGCCCTCCGGGAGAGGCGATCCGATGATGTCACGCAGCCGGGATGCGGCGCCGGCGAGCGTGAGAGCCCGCTCGTAACGGCCCTGGTCGGCGTCGAGCAGGGCCATCGCCTCGAGCACCCGCGCGATTCCTCTCCTGTGAGTGAGTCGCGAGAATTCCGCCAGTGCCTCACGATAGGCGGTGTCCGCCTTGTCGGGTTCTCCTCTCCGCCGGAACAGCCCGCCGAGGTCGACGAGGGTGCTGGCGGTCCCCCATTGATCATTCAACTCGCGAAACGACGACAAGGCTGCGGTGTACAGACTGAAGGCATCGTCCAGCCGATCGGTCTCGCGGGCGACGTCTCCCTGATGATTCATGACCCACGCCGTACTGGTGTCGTCTCCCAGACGCCGGAACAGCGCTTCCGTCTGCTGGTACATCTCTCGAGCAGCGTCGTGGTCGTTCTGAAGCCTTCGAACCATCGCGAGATTCGTGAGAGATCTCGCGAGGCTGGCATCGTCGCCGATCGTTTTCCAGATCTCGAGGCTCTCCTCGAGATACTCCGAGGCTCGTTCGAGTTGACCGAGATCCTTGTAAGTCAGACCGAGGCAGTTGCAGCCGATGGCGATTCCGCCGGGGTCCCCCAGTCGCCGATAAAGTGCGAGGCTCTCTTCCGCGCGTTCCGCCGCGATTTTGTAGTCGCCCTGGGTGCCGGAGAGAACCGAGACGGCGAACAGGGCTCGCGCTCTCAGGATGTCGTCGCCGCCGGAGCTGGGAAGAGCCAGGAGAGCATTCAGACGTTTCCTTCCCTCCGAGAGATGTTCGCTCCTCTCCCAGAATGGGAAGATGCCGACCGCCAGCCGGAGGCCCCACTCGGTCATGCCGGCCGCGGTGACCCATTCGAGAGCAGCACGAAGATTGTCGTTCTCGCGTGCAAACCTGGAAAGCCAGCGAACACTGTCTCCCTGGGAAAGCGCCTGTCCCCCTTCTTCAGTCAGGACCAGAAGATACGCGGCGTGAGCCTTTCGCGTCACATACTCGTCACCACTCGCCTCCAGCCGCTCTGCTGCGTAGTCCCGCACAATGCCCAGCATCGTGAATCTCGGTTCTTCCTGGTCGTCACCAACCTGGACCACGAGGCTCTTGTCGACGAGCGAACCGATCCCGTCGACCACGTCGACACCAAGCCGCTCGAAGGGATCTGCGACGGCCTGAGCGTGTTCCAGCGTGAAAGATCCCGCAAACACCGCGAGTCTCCGAAAGATCGTCTGCTCATCGGCACTGAGCAACTCGTGACTCCAGTCGAGCGTCCCTCGCAGAGTCTGCTGTCGTCCTGGAAGATCGCGAGCACCTCCCGTCAGCAGCTTGAGTCGCTTATCGAGCCGCTTGAGCATCGCATGAGGCGTCATCAGCCGAGTCCGTGCCGCAGCGAGCTCGATCGCCAGAGGCAGGCCATCGAGCTGCCGGCACACCTCGATGACCGCTGCCAGATTCTCGTCGTTGAGATCGAATGAAGAAGCGGTCGCACGAGCCCGCTGAACGAAGAGCATTACGGCGGGATTCGCCAGAGCTTCGTTCACGCTCAGTGCAGCTCCAGGCTCCGGGACCGGAAGAACAGACACGGAAAGAGCTCTTTCCGCATAGAGGTGCAGGATCTCACGACTCGTCACCAGGATCGACACGGTCGGGCACGCGGCAAGGATCTCGGTAAGGATCGAAGCCGCTTCGATGACCTGCTCGAAATTATCGATCACCAGCAGCGTTCTGGCCGAGCTCGCCTGCAGTTCAGTGATCACTCCCGAAATCGGTTCCCGTCCCCGATCAAAGCCTCCGAGCGCCTGCGCGATCGCTGCTCCCACGAAATCTCTGTTCGATATGGCGGCAAGCGGTACGTAGAAGACGCGGCCGCCATACCACGGAAGAAGCTGTTCCATTGCTGCGATCGCGAGGCGCGTCTTCCCACTTCCTCCGGGCCCGGTAAGGCTTACCAGGCGGACTCCCTGCTCGACGATCAGCTCATGGATTGCCCGGAGCTCCCTCTCGCGACCCAGCAGGGGAAAGTCAGCCTCGGGAAGCTTCGGGGTCGGACGCGAGACGTGCAGCGCGGCAGAATCCGCACCGGCGAGAGCCGCGAGCGTTTTGCGAACGTCATCGGTCGAGCGATGGCGATCCCGAGGATCCTTCTGAAGCATCGTCTCGATCAGAGTCGAGATCATCGGTGGCAGGTCAGGACGGGTCTTCACGACCGGGGGTGGTCTCTCACTCAAGGTCGTTGCGATTATCTCGACGCCGCTGGCGCCTTTGAAGGGGCGGGATCCGGTCGCCATTTCGTACAGGATGCAGCCAAACGAAAACATATCGGATCGGAAGTCGGCCGCTCCTCCCGCGATGACCTCTGGTGCCATGTAGCCGAGCGTTCCGACCGCGGAACCCTCGAGCGTCAGAGGCTCCTTCGGCGACGCATCATGGCGAATGGAAGCCACTCCGAAATCGAGAATCTTGGTGACGCCGTGCCGGGTGACGAAAATGTTGTCGGGCTTGAGATCGCGGTGGAGGATCTCTCGCTCATGAGTCGCCGACAACGCGTCCGCGATCTGGAAGGCAATCCGGAGAAACTGCCCCGCCGCAACCGGCTGCCGCACGAGCTCCCGAAGACTCTGGCCTTCGAGCAGCTCCATGACGATGAACGGCTGACCAGCCTCCTCTCCGATATCATGAATGGTCACGATATTGGGATGGTTGAGGGCGGATGCTGCTCGAGCTTCTTGTTCGAATCGCGCCCGTGTGGCTGCCGTGAGAGAGCGCGATCCCCGGATGACCTTGATGGCAACCTGGCGGCCGAGTCGGCTGTCGTCTGCGACGTACACCTCGCCCATCGCTCCCGCTCCGAGAGGCCGGAGAACCCGATATCGGCCCAGGACCGATCCGGGACCGAGGGGACAATCGGGGATTACCGCCGGTTCCGCGACCGGCCGTTTCGAGGTCGGAAACTCGTCCGTCGATATACCTTCATTCGACATGGTCGCCGTAGAAATACCCGCCGGGTCGGTGGTCGGCGGGTTCTGGTTTCCCGACCGGGATGCCGACTTCGGCGCGCCTTAGATGGAGAACCTCCGGAGGGCGACCAGCCCGATGATCGCGATCAGGGCGACGAGGGTCGCCATGCCGATCGGTCCGAGGGTCGGAATCTGCTCCACCGGCGGACGCGCCACCGCCGGCACGCACCCGGTGATGATCGAGTCCGTCAGTGTCACGTCGTCGTTCGCCAGGGCTCGACCTTCCCAGGTCGTGTCGGTCATCGTGGCCGAGGTCCCGGCGAGGACGTTTCCTGCGAAGGCCGCATCGGTCACCGTAAAGGCCTCGGCGGTCCACCAGTAAACGTTGCACGCCTGCGCGGTGCCGCCCATGACAACATTGAAGCCAGGGCCGGTGCCGGTGAATGCGCCCAGCCCGCCGGTTCCGACCCTGAAGACCCAGACGTCGTCGGCGTCTCCGTCGAGTGTGATCGTGACGCCTGCGCCGATCGTGGTCCCTGCAGTGGAGCAGTAGACACCGGGCGCGAGCGTGGTCGTGGTGGTCGGAATGGTCCCGGTGCACGGGTTGGCCGTCGGGACCGCGTTGTAGGCGTTGTCGAAGTCATTGACGACCGTCCCGGAGACCGGCGCGTCAATGCTCCCCGTGATCGTACACGGCCCGGTGTTGGTGATCGAGTTGCCGGTGGTGCCCACGTTTCCATCGATTGTTGAAGTCGTACAGGTCACCGTACCGGAAGTCGGGATGTCGTTCGTACCGAGGACCGTGTAGTTCCCCGCCGTACCCAGTGGCGGCGCCACCTGGGCATCTGCCGTGGTGGCGAGTGCAAACGAAACCAGGGTGGCGAATGCGAAGCTGGCAATGAGTCTCGGGTGCGTGAGGTTCATGGTGATTCCTCTTCTTCCTGCGCCAGGAGCCTTTTGCCGGCTCCTGGGAAGTCGTCCGTCATTAGATTAGCGTGCTTCCTGAACCACGCCTTTTCCTGTTTCCTTCTTATTAGTATAGACCATATCCTACGGGGGAATAGGAAAAAACGGGCCCAGGTCCCGACCTGACCCCGCTCACCGAAAAACACGGGTTGTGAGCGGCATGCGTACGGGTGACAATCCCTCGTCCTGGGCCGTCTCTCCTGATGAGCGCCGCTGCATGCCCTCTGAACTGAATGACGAAGAAGAGCTGGTCAACCTACTCCAGCGGAACGTCGTCCATCGGCAGGAAGTGCGGCACGACCACGCTCAGGCGTCTGGTCGATGCCGGCGGGCTGGTGAGCTTGGCCCACAGCTCGATCTTCTCCCCTTTTTTCAACTCCCTGAGTTCTCCGCTGCAGGAGCATTTATTGTCAGGGTCTCGTATCACGCCGTGCTTCTGCCGTTGTTCCGAATCAAGAAGATAGACGCCGCCGACGGTATTGAAGTCCGGAACCTCGTAATTGGTGTCCGCGAAGTCGTAGCCGAAGCCAATCGGCTCATCGCTGTCGTTGATGATCGCGAAGCGAAGATCGACGATGTCGCCACTTCCGCGGGAGAGTTTACGAACGACGACGCGTTGAGCCGGAATCTCACCCGCGGCCGAAGCAAGAGCTCCGTCCGAGGGCGGAGCCACCGGTGCAGCGATGCCGATCGGCACCTCGTCGATCGGCAGAAACTTCGGAACGATCACCGACACCCTTTCAACGCCGACCGGCGGAGCGGGATACTTCGCCCAGAGAAGCGAGCGGCCTCCCGGCGGGATCGATTCGATCTTCCGGCTGCAGATGCAGCGGCTGTCGGCATCCCGCATCACCATGTGCTTCTCGCGGTTGGCTGCGTCGATCAGATGGACGCCGCCGATTCCGCTGTAGTCCAGTACATCGTGTGCGGGATCGGTGAATGTGTATCCGAAGTCGAGGTTCGCATCTCCCCCGTTGATCACCGAGAACACAAGCGTGAGAACGTCGTCGCTGCCGCGGTCGAGACTGTGGATCTCGGCGCGAACACCAGGGATCTCCGACTCGCCACGCGCGATGATGGGCCCGGGACCGCTCACGGGCGTGGTGGCGGATGGCGGTGTTTCGGCCGGCGTGTCCGCCTCGGGTTGAGCGGCGGAAGATGGGGCTTGCTCCTCTCCGCAGCTCGAAAGTAGCAGGAGCAGACAAATGACAACCAGACGATTCCCATTCATGATGAACCCTCCCGTTGGTTAAGATCTAATCTACATCCAGGAGCCGCTGGAGGAGAAGAGATATTCGGGGCGGTGGCCCCGCTTCGCGGGAAGAAGAGGAGAGGTGGGTGGGGTCTGACCTGACCCCATTCCGACGCCGCCCACAGCCTTGGCTCGAGCACGATCTTCCTCTTCATGCTGAAGATCATGACGCTGAGCAGTCCGCGAAGTCCTCCCGCCCGCTCTTGCGCCTGCCAATCAGACTGGATCGATTCGATTGAAAGAGTGAACTGTAAAAATTTGCTGTCTGCGAACCAGTCGCAGTTTCGACGCCCGCCATTGTCGAACATCGACGCGGGTTGGACCGGCACTCCGCACCACCCGGCCGGTTCAGGTGAACTCCTGCGGCGGCCGCTCGTCAGTCGCGCTCTACTTTCAGGCCTGCTCTACGTATCAATGGTTGCAGCTGGTGTCAGTGTGAGGCACTACCTCTTCGCAGCGATGAATCTATTGCCGGAGAAAAGACCAGCAATCGAGGAGATGATCGCATTCGAGATCGACTACATCTTTAACCTCATGTTCATCCTCATCAGTGAACTGATGGTCTGGCTGCACATCCACGAAACGAAGAAAAGTCCTGCTTCGGGACGATGACTGAATTCGAAGGAGCTTCAGTGCTCGTAGCGGCACGGTCACGCCTCTCGGCAGATTCAGGGACGCCAGTCGGGGAATGTACGGTTGCGCCGGCCCTCGCTTCCCATTCTGAGCCCCGAATGCCGCCACAAGGATCTGACCCCCGAAGATACGGACTCTGATCGCGAACGCCTCCGCGCGGATCTCCTCGATGCGCCTGAGGCCGTGAAGAGGACGGCGCCGGACACGAGCGGAACAGAAGGCGGCACTCACGGCAGTCGGATCAGGTTTGCTCTGAACCCAGCGGAAGTGAGCTTCTCCCTGGCTGCCTCAGCCGCCTTTCTGGAGTGATACGGACCCGATCGGACGAGCTGAAAATTACCCGAGCTCTCCGTGTACACCTCGTCCAGAATACGCGAGGCTTTCAGCCTGATCTGCTCGGCGTGTCCAGGATGGTTGGTGATCGCCAGGTGGAGCAGCCAGGACTCACGCGTCTCGGGTCTCGATAAGCGGGAGGGCGTCCGCGGTCGATCCTGCGGATCTCGTGGCTTTTCGGCAGCAGTCCGGCCGAGCGGTCGCGGATTCCTTTCGGATCGATTCACCGTCACGGTACCAGCAGCTGGCTGTTCTTCTTTCGGATCCTCCGGAATTCCGGCAGCTGATTCCGAGAGCGCCCGCTGATCCGATTCCCCTCGATTGACCGCGACGGGACCAGTAGGCAGCTTTCCCGTCTCCTCACGTATCTGCGCTCTTTCGATCGCGATTGCTTCGAAGCCGGCCTTGCGAAGAGTGTCGCGAACCTCGATCGCCCTTGCCCTGCTGGGATAGCCGTCGGTTGCGACAATATAGAGCTCGCCGCGTTTCTCGACGACGGTGCGCTCGACGAGCTCCTGTTTCTCGACCCGGTCTGCGAGACTCAACGCATTGTCCTCGATGGAAAAAGCTCCGAGCTGTACGCGGAACGGCGCGGCGCCGGACTCCGCGGCCACTTGAGCCGAGCGCCGACCGTAGCCGCCGCGCATGACGAGCGAATCGAATCCCCGCGCCTTCAGGGCGTGCGACAGGGCAGTGGCTTCGGGCCTGGTGCGGCCAGCGGTCGTTCGTACGACATGAAGCTCTCCCGACCGGAGGATTCTGGCATCCGGAGCGATGTCGCTGATTGCCTCGAGCTGCTGCTTCGCATTCGCGGGCACTGCAAACGCCCCAGTCTGGACGATATATCTCGCCGAGCGCATAACGAGCGCTTCCCCCCCCCGCTCCTCCAGTTGCCGTGAGAGCGCGATCGCCTCGGTACGCGGAAGAGGACCAGTACGGATGATGTGATATTCGCCGCTCTGGATCACTGCCGCCCCGGGGGCCAGATCCCGCACTGCCTCGAGCTGATTGGTCGCGTTCTCGGCGATGCTGAATGCGCCGAGCTGAACCACCCAGCCTTGGCCGGAATCGACCTGGCGGGGTCGCGAGAAGACTGGCCGGGGGATCGCTCCAACGTCTGTCTCACTAAGCTCCGGAAGTTCGGATTCAGCGACAGAGGCTCTCTCTGGCTCATTCGGTGCTTCGGCGATCTGGACTGGAGGCTCGTCCGCGGACGGCAGCACGAAATCGACCACGATCACAAACGGCGCATCCTCCGGAACCGGAAGCGGTTTTTGAAGAGCTCCCTTCGTGGAGACGAGATCGAAGGCGCTGCGAGAAGAGACTCGAAGGACGTACATCCCAGGCCGTACGTGTGTGAGCACGTAGAACCCGTCATAGGCACTCACCGTGCTCTGGACGATCTCGCCTCCGCGGTCGACCAGCTCGACCCTTACCCCCGCGAGCCCTTCCTTTCGTCCCCTTCTCGTGGTCCACACCGTTCCCTCGATTTCCGTCGTTTCGATGATTGGCACATCGATGGCAGCCACCTTTCCCGGCCGCGGGATGATTCTGGTGCCCTCCTGCATGGGTATCCATTGGGGGCTTTCGAGAGTGGCCGTGGACACTGCGATGTCTGTCGGCTGGAGCGGTGAGAGATCGTCCACGAAAAGGATTCCCGACTCAGAGCTTCGCTGCGGCCGCTCGGCTCCATTGATCGTCACGCCGACTCGAGGAAGAAGCTCGTCCGCAGCGTCGAGAACCCCGTTGTGATTGCGGTCGAGAAAGACACGGAGTGATACGGCTCCGAACGAAGCCTTGTGCTGTGCGGCGGTGACCCATTCGTCCTCTCGGGGCTCGTGTCCGATCCCGGCGGAAAGATTGAGATTGCCCGAGATGACGCCATCGGCTCTCCTCGTGGTCTCCAGACCGGCAGCGAAGGCTCCCGTCGTCTTGCCGATACCGATGCTGTAAATGTGGGATTCGGAGAGAAAGGAGCGGCTCACGTTGGCGTAGACTCGATATTGCGAGCCGATCAGGCGTTCGAGAGTAAGGTTGACGGTGGATGCTCTTGCCGGCCGGAGAGTGTAGAGGAGCTCTCCCCGGACACCCAGATCGCGGATGTAGCGGCTCAACTGGAGCGAGCCTTCCAGCAGCGTTTCCTCACCAGTCACTTCCCTCCAGACGGCGATATTCGAGACCGAGAGCCCCTTGTAATTCGCAGAGATACGGTTCCGGGCGACTGTCTCGGTCTTCCCCGAGGCAAGACTCCGGCGTTCCACCTGCAGACTGATGGGGATACGCGGGAGGACCCATGCCGGGATCGCGGTATCGAGCCGCAGCCGGTCGATCGTCACGACGGGATCCACGGCGAACGGGAACACTTGGCTGAAGAAGCCGGGACTGAGCTCGGTGCGATTCAGCAGTACGTTCGTCCCGATCAGACGCGTCTGCAGCCCTCCCTCCCACGCGTGAGCGCCCGACTCGTCCTGAACGTAGTCGCCATAAGCGTAGACGGCGTCCCAGAAGGTTCGCAGCCCGAGCTTTCCGTAGCTGCGAGAGCCGAGCTCCGTCGGTATGGATGCCACTTCGGCGATCCCGGTCAGGTGACGGTTGAGCCCGTAACTCAGAAGCATCGATCCCCGCCGCGTCTCTTCGCTCTCGACGTTTGCCACGAGACGGTACTCGAACCTTCCGGGAAGTGTCAGCGATTCTCCGAGAAGGAACCGATGCTCTTCTTCCCGCCGCTGCCCCTGCGGCCCGTAGAAGACGAGACGGAAAAAATTCATCCCGAACAGCAGAGGCACATCGACAAACTCGTACTGCCCGTCCGGGCGCGACTGCTGGTAACCGATGAGTGAGCCATTGTGATAGAGCTCGACGTCCCAACCGGGAGGGAGGTTGCCCCGGAACGAGTGCCGGTCGAACTCGTCGGGACGGTGCAGAGGCATGTTGGTCAGAAGGAGCCCTGGTTCCGGCGCGCTGCTGTTGGTGAGAAGGCTGCTGCTCGGGTGGATGACGTGGCCGAGCGCGACCTCGGTGGCCCCGAGCCGCCCGCCCAGTTCACCGTACGGATCACGCCTCCGCAGCGTCAGTCTGGAGGTGTCGAAAAAATCATCGTCAGTTCCTGACAGATAAATCTCCGATTCCATGAACAGGAGATCTCCTGTTGCGTAGGTCGAATAGTTGGCCTGCGACTCGCTCTCGTCGAGTGTAAATCGCAGCGTCTGATCGATCGTGGGGATCTCCCAAAGGCGAAAACCTGTAGACACTCGCGGGTA
This sequence comes from Acidobacteriota bacterium, assembly GCA_019347945.1. Lineage (NCBI taxonomy): Bacteria > Pseudomonadati > Acidobacteriota > Acidobacteriota bacterium. The sequence continues at coordinate 66,514 of JAHWKK010000003.1, forward strand.
ACCGGGATCGCGAGTCATCAGACGGAGACGCCAGTGACGGATCTTTCGTTCGCGCTCGAGCCGTCTCTGCAGCGGCAGGGGCTCTCGTGGCCGCACCTGGACCCTCAGAGCGAACAGATCCACGTCGAAGGTAATCGGCAGCCAGTCACTGAGAAGCGTCGATTCCACGTAGATGTCATCCGCGTATACCTCGACCAGGGTGTCGGGAAATTTCCGGACTTTTCCCGAGATGGTCACCTCGCGCCGCGCGACATCGAGGTGAAAAGTTCGACTCTCCTCGAGGATGAACCCGGTTGCGAGTCCTTCAGGAGGATCCACAGACACGGCCAGCCCGACCACGTCGCTCATCGCTTCGAGCGGCAGAAAGGTTCCGCCCCCGGGACCGGAGTAGGCAGCCACTGCATCGGCCAGGACAGTGCCCTCGAGCACCACCTCGAGCAGAAGAAGGTCTTCGTCGGCCGGATCGACGATGGTGATCGGTTGTGCGTGTGTGACCGATGCTGAAAGCATGGCGAACAGCACAGCAGAGAGAAGGCCACTGCACTGGAGCCACACCTCGCAACGATACCTCACGGTTCTGGCCTCACCACGCTACTGGACCGTGACCACTCCCTCGGCACTCACAGGGTCCGTCTGATCGGGTCTTTCCTCGAAAGTGACGCGCAGGCGCCCCGGGGGCACGCCATTGGACAGAACAGGAAGAGGAACGCGTGCCCGACGCAGCGAGTTCGGGGTGTAAACGGCGACACCGCTCGCTCGCCCGACGACTCTTTCGGGACCATCACCGGTCTTCAGATAAACGGTCACATCCCCGTACACCGAACGGGTCCCCTCCCGTTCGAGCACGAAACTGACGTCCGGGGTTCCGTCGGTATTCTCCCGCAGTCCGATTTCCCGGACCGAGACGCTGACGCTCAGGTCTCCATGCCGGACGATGACGGGAATGGATGCACTGTAGATCGCGGTCAGCCTGATTTTCAGGTCTTCCTCAGCTTCGTCATCGGGCAACGTTGCATCTTCCTCTGTCGGCGGGAGTGCCTGAAAGAGCAGATGCGACCGGTACTCCCCCTGTTCCAGATCGGGTGGCTTCCGCAACTGCAGCCGCACCGTTTGCGCGACTCCCGGCTGCAGCACGACCTGCCGGGGGGAAAACCGAATCATTCCATCGGCGAAATTTTCCTCCGGAAGAGGTTCCTCCACCGGCACAAAAGCGCCGGTCTCCGTCATTCGCCGCTGGATCAGTGAGACCCGGTAGATCGCAGCCTCACTTCCGGAATTGATCAGGTCGATCTGTGCCGTTCTCGAGTTGCCCTCGAAGACCACTCTCGTGGGGTGAACCATCAACTCGCTGGCCGCCCAGGCCTGGGCCGTGCCGAATGCGACGATGATGGCGAGAACTGACCATTTCAATCGGTTCATCTCGATTCTCCTGTCGTACCTGGTCAATTTCAGCATCCAATGTCATGCCGTTTCCAATAATAGTATGCCGAACTGATGCCCTCCACCTCATCGGGGGAAGGATCAGACATGAAAAAAGGGCAGGGACGAATCCCTGCCCTCGAGAAAGCGGATGATCGAGATGCTCAGTTGTACTCGACTCCGACGTTGAAGGTGCCGGTGTAGCTGCCGGTGGTCTGCGCGCTGGCAACGGTGAGCGTGCCGCCGACACCGACGGTCTGCGCTCCGCTCGCGCTCAGTGTGCCCGTACCGGAGGGGTTGCTGGTGAACGTGCCGACGCTCATCGTCTTGGTGGTGTCGGTTGCGTGCGTGATGGTCACTGCGCTCGCCGGCAGCGTGATGGCGTAGGTGGCGTTGTTGTCACCGGTGACATTGAACGATGCCGCGCCGCCCACATTGGACGAGGAGAGGATAACCGCCCCCGTTGCACTGCGCGTCCCGGCGGGGGCGATGACGACCGTTCCGCCGGTGCCAGCGGCGAACTTGCCGAATTTGAGATCCGCGGCCTTCGAGATGGCGATTGGCGTGATGACTTCGGCCGTGGCGTTGGCGGTGGCCTCGGCGGCTTCACCGTCTGCGACGAACATGGCTGAGGATGCGAGAACCAGAGTGAGGATGATGACTGTTTTTTTCATTTTCGTTTCTCCCTTGTTTGTTGTTGTCCGGCGCTAACCGGTTCTGCTAATAAGTCGGCGGGAAGCGGGAAAAAATACAGCCGGGTCATTTTTCTTTCGCTCTGGAAAAAGTCGACGTCCGATGAGCTGGATTCGGAGCCATCCTGAAGTGGTCAATCACACGCAAAAAAAGGGCAGGGACGAATCCCTGCCCTTTGAAAAACGGATGGTCGAGATGCTCAGTTGTACTCGACTCCGACGTTGAAGGTTCCGGTGTAGCTGCCGGTGGTCTGCGCGCTGGCAACGGTGAGCGTGCCGCCGACATTGACGGTCTGCGCTCCGCTCGCGCTCAGGGTGCCCGTACCGGAGGGGTTGCTGGTGAACGTGCCGACGCTCATCGTCTTGGTGGTGTCGGTTGCGTGCGTGATGGTCACTGCGCTCGCCGGCAGCGTAATGGCGTAGGTGGCGTTGTTGTCACCCGTGACGGCGAACGATGCCGCGCCGCCCACGTTCGACGAGGAGAGGATAACCGCCCCCGTTGCACTGCGCGTCCCGGCGGCGGCGATGACGACCGTTCCGCCGGTGCCAGCGGCGAACTTGCCGAATCGGAGATCCGCGGCCTTCGAGATGGCAATCGGCGTGATGACTTCGGCCGTGGCGTTGGCGGTGGCCTCGGCGGCTTCACTGTCTGTGACGAACATGGCTGAGGATGCGAGAACCAGAGTGAGGATGATGACTATCTTTTTCATTTTTTGTTTCTCCCTTGTTTGTTGTTGTCCGGCGCTAACCGGTTCTGCTCCATAGGTCGGCGGGAGAGGAGAAAAAATACAGGCGGGCCAATTCTTATTTTGCGGAGCTCGATCCGGATCAGCCAAAATGAGGGGCGACCTGGAGATCTGCGCGAGCAGCGGCGTCGAAGAAAAACCTCAGTGGTGCTCGATCAGCAGGGGAAGACCGTTTGGTACCTTCCCTCGGGGCGCGTGATTGATGCGAGCTCGAAAGTGTTCTCACCGCTGGGATCGATCCGCGATCCGCCATTGTTCTCCGGCAGCCGTGGATGAGGATGTCAGACGCGCCCGTATTTTTTTTGATCCCTGGCGGACTCATGAGTTGAGAACCGTACCGGGCGGGCAGCGCAGCCCGGTGCTCCCGCGCTGGCGCTAACCGGTATTTTCACCGGGTGGAGCCGGCTCGTCCGGTACGGTTCTCCTTGGGATGCTTCTGATCGCGTAACTGTCGGGAAATTCGACGTTTGTCGGATTATGAACAGGTACGCCAAAGCTGTTTTTCATGCTAGCTCTCTTGTTTAGTGCCACTTAAGCTCATCTTCGGGATGGCAGCGCCCTTGGAATGTATCGAGGCATCAAATGGAGGGTACGAGTTGCAGAAAATCCTGATGGTTGATGATGAAGTCCTGGTGGCCGAGGCGCTCGCAGAGCTGTTTCGTGATGAACAGATCGAGCTCATCTCTGCGGAGGACGCCCAAAGCGCCGCCACACTGATGGAGGCGGAGTTTTATCCAGTGATTCTCGCCGACGTGCGGCTGCGTACCGAGGCGGAGGGGCTCCAGCTGCTCGAGTCGATTCGCAGGCTGAGCCCAGGTTCTCGTGTTGCCAGCGTCACCGGATTTGCGACGCCGGCGCTGGAAGCTCAGCTCAGGGAGCGGGGCGCGGAGCTGGTTCTCTACAAGCCGGTCGGGTTCGACGAGCTTCTGCGCGTGGTCCGCGAGCTCCTGGAAGCCAGGGAAGAGGATGAAGAGACAGAAGTCCCGGTCGATTTCGACGAGCTCTACACCAATCTGCAGAAGCTTCTTTACTCTCTGCCCGGGCGGCGATACGGTCTCACCGCAGACGAGACTGAGGAGGTCGTGCAGCAGGCGTGGTGCCTCCTGATCGAAAAACAGTCGCAGATCAAAAATCCGAAGGCATGGCTTGCGGGGACGGTCGTGAACCTGTGCAAGCAGGAGATCCACCGGAAAATGAACAAGCGCGAGGTCGAGACAGAGGAAGCCGCTCTGGAGCTCGAATACGGCGGAGACGCCGGTTCCGGTCCCGACGATGTGCTCATCGTACGGCAGGCGCTCGATCGCGTCGATCAGCGCAGTCGCGATCTTTGTCAGCTCATCGGGATGGAAAAACACTCATACGAAGAGGTCAGCGAGATCCTCGACCTGCCGCTCGGATCGGTCGGACCGCTATTCATCCGCGCGAAGGCAAAGTTGAAGAGAGAAATCGCAGCGGGCGCAAGCTGATAAGCCGCGGGACAATCAGGAGAGGAGAGGTGTGTTCGCAGTCGTACTCCTGACGAACGCGGCAGACCCGCAGGTGGCGCTCACGGAGTCGAAGTCGCCCGCGGTCTGAGAAGACACTCCGCATGCTCTTTGACAGCCTCTGAGATCCGGAAGGCGGTGGGGGGAGGGTTTCCCGGACGCTTTCGCGGGGCCTGTCAACTTGCATGCTCCCGTCGCTGGAAGTCGAGACAGGTGAGCGAAGCACGGTGGGCGTGATGGGTGGTCGCTCCGCCCGAGTCAGGCTCTCTCCGCGTTTCGTGTATTCTCAGAAGATTCGAAGGTGATCGGTATGACTCTTTCTGAAAAGCGCCCTGGAACATGGAGGCTTGTTCTCGCGCTGTTCCTCGCTGCGCCTACGACTGCGGGCGCGGCTGAGAAGCCTGCGGCGCTCGATCCGACGGGGCCGATCCGCCAGTACGTCCACCAGAAGTGGGGACAGGAGTCGAAGCTGCCGGTGACAACTCTGCTCTCACTGGCTCAGACTTCGGACGGCTATCTCTGGATCGGCACTGAAGAGGGGCTGGTTCGGTTTGACGGAGTTACCTTTGAAACATTCACGACCGGCGACAGTCCAGGGCTGGCCGGAAACTACATCAACACACTCCTCGTGACCCGTGAGGGTTCGCTGCTGATCGGCACGGGCGAGGGTGGTTTCTCGCTCCTCGACGACGGACGATTCACTGCATTCGGACTCGCACACGGTCTGCTGAGCGAGAAGGTTTCGGCTCTTCTGGAGGCTCGGGACGGGACGATCTGGATCGGCACCGGGGAAGGGCTGCAGGCCTGGGACCGAAAGACCTTTCGCTCCTTCACGGGTGAGCACGGGCTTCCTTCAGGAAAAATCACTGCTCTCGCGGAGGATCGGTCCGGAGACCTGTGGGTCGCCGCCGCGGACAAGATTTCGCGCTTCGACGGCCGGAACTTCACGACCTACGAGCCCGCCGGGGGAGCCCCGGTCAAGGCGCTCCTGGCCGTCGAGGATTCTCTCTGGATCGGGACGAGCGGTGGAGGCCTCGTACGGCTCGAAGATGGCAACTTCCACAAGTTTTCCACAGCCGACGGGCTATCGGGTGACAACGTTCTCTCTCTCGCACAGGGAACCGGGGCAATCTGGATCGGGACAGGTGGGGCAAGCCTGGACCGATACGCCGGCGGAGAGTTCGCTTCATTCGATTCGGCTGATGGGCTCGTCGGCGAGAACGTCTGGACGATCCTGGAAGATCGCGACGGGAGCGTCTGGAGCGGAGGGGCCGGAGGGCTGAACCGGTTCAAGACCTCGACCGTCCTCACCTATGGTACGCGCGACGGGCTGTCCCATCAGGTCGTCCTCCCGATTCTGCAGACCAGATCCGGAGATGTCTGGATCGGCACCGCTGGCGGCGGACTCAATCGTTACAGGAAGGGTTCGTTCGACACCTTCACGACACGCGAGGGTCTGTCGGGTGACATCATTCTCTCGCTCTGGGAAGAGGCGGACGGAAGTCTGCTGGTTGCAACGGTCGGAGGGCTCGACCATTTCCACGACGGTCGTATCGACCGCTATGAACATGCAGATCAGATGTTTCAGGCGATCCCGCAGTCACTGCATCGGGATCGGGACGGCGCCCTCTGGATCGGGACGACCGACCGAGGAGTGATCCGGATCGAGGATGGCGAAATCGCTCTCTTCACCACACGGGAGGGAATCGCAGGGAACAGCATTCTCGATATCCATGAAGATCGTGAAGGAGCTCTCTGGTTCGCGAGCGATGGTGGGGGACTGACCCGGTACAGCGAAGGGAGGTTCAGTACCATCACCACCCGCGAGGGACTGCCGACGAATGTGATCCTTTCAATCACCGAAGGCTCCGACGGCTCCCTCTGGCTCGGCTCGGTGGGAGCGGGCCTGATCCGGATCTTCGACGGCGCGATCACGTCCTACGGGCCGCGGGAGGGGTTCTCCGAGCATACCGTGTATCGAGCTCTCGAGGACGATCTTGGTCGGCTCTGGCTGAGCTCCACCCGAGGGATTACAGCGGTGGAAGTGAGCGCTCTCGATGAGCTCGCTGCCGGTCGTATCGACTCGATCAGTCCGCTTCGATTCGACCGGGACCACGGTATGAAGAGCAGTGAGTGCAACGGCGGCGTGGATCCGGCGGGGTGGAAGATGCGTGACGGGACCCTCTGGTTTCCCACGATGGACGGCGTCGCGGTGATCGATCCCGTGACTGCCGTACGGCGCATGGTGCCCCCCTCACCTGTGGTGATCGAGCGGGTTGTGATCGAGGGAGCTCCCGTCGATCCGGGTGAAGCGCGACTGATCGAGCGTCTCGCCGGCAAGTACGACGTCGAGATCGCGTACACCAGTCCGAGCCTTTACGACCCCGAGGGCGTGGAGTTTCGCTACCAGCTCGTGGGATTCGACCCGGGATGGATCGACGCGGGAGCTCGACGGGCGGCGTATTACACGCAGCTTCCGCCAGGGAATTACCATTTCCGGGTCGCTGCCGTGAACGGGGCGGGAGTCGTGGAGATGTCCGGAGACCCGATCGAGCTTCGTATTCGTCCTCGTCTCACCCAGCGACCTCTTTTCTACATCGGACTGCTGCTGGTTGCCGCGGCGGCAGTCATCGCCATCTACCGCTATCGCCTTCGCGCTTACGAGAAGCGACAGTCGGAGCTGGTGGCTCTGATCGAGGAGCGGGCAAGAGCGGAAGAGGCACTGCGGCAGAGCGAACAGCACTTCCGCTCTCTGATCGAGAATGCCTCCGACATTATCCTTGCCCTCGACCTGGATGGGCGAATCCTCTACGCAAGTCCGTCCACCGCGCGAGTTCTCGGGTACCGTCCGGAGCAGATCGTGGATCGGCTGCTTTCGGATCTCGTGCATCCCGAGGACGAAGCTGCAGCGATGGTGGCACTGCGGGAGAAGACCAGCTCGAGCTCGTCGGTCTCCGTCTCGTTCCGCCTGCGGCATTCCGACGGCTCCTGGCGCTCTCTCGAGGCGGTCGCACGAAGACTGGCCGAGACTGGTGCAGCGGACTCACTCGTGGTGAACTGTCGCGACGTCACGGATCGAAATCTTCTGCAGTCTCAACTGGAGCAGGCACATCGACTGACGAGTCTCGGCAGCCTCGCTGCGACTATAGCTCACGAGTTCAATAATGTTCTGATGGGTGTTCAGCCGTTCACCGAGATCATTCAGCAGAAGAGCACCGGAGATCCTCTGCTTCAGAGCGCTGCAAAACAGATTTCCTCTGCGGTCGATCGTGGCAGGCGGATCACTGGCGAGGTCCTCCGTTACGCGAGACCTTCGGAAGCTACGACGGCACCGTTCGACGTAGAGGCCTGGCTCCGAAACCTCGAGCCGGAGCTTAGAGCGCTCGTCGGCCCCGACATTGAGCTTCTGATCAGCGTCGATGACGCCGTCTCCGGAATCACAGGTGACGTACTGCAACTGAACCAGGTGATGACGAACCTCGTTCTGAATGCACGGCAGGCACTGGGGGATTCCGGAAGAATCGAGATCGACGCTCTCTCTCCGCGCCCGGGCGAACGTTACCACTTCGGTGTCGTCGACTCACCGGAGCAGTTCGTCCATCTGCTCGTTCGGGATTCCGGCACCGGAATGTCCGATGAGGTGCGGCGGCGGGTTTTCGAGCCGCTCTTCACCACGAAACGAACTGGAGGTACGGGGCTCGGATTGACGGTCGCGCATCAGGTGGTTCAGGGGCACGGCGGCGAGATCATCGCCGAAAGCACACCGGGCGAAGGCTCCGTCTTTCACCTCTTCCTTCCACGTTCCGAGAATGCGGTCGCTCAATTCCCCGAACAGGAGACTCCTCTTCCCGAATCTTCTGGAAGAGCACTTTCCGGTCTTCGAATCGTGCTCGTCGAAGATGACGAAAGCGTTCGTCTCGGCGTCGAGTCACTCCTGAAGAGTGAGAACATGGAGGTGGAAAGCGTCACCACGGGTCGAGATGCACTTCCTGCCATCGCCCAATTTCGTCCCGATCTGGTCATCCTCGATCTCGGCCTGCCGGATATGGACGGCATCGACGTTTACAGGGACATCAACGGCCGATGGCCCGAGCTTCCGGTGATCTTCTCGTCTGGCCACGGCGATCAGTCCCGCCTGGAGAAGTGCCTGGACAACCCCAGGGTCGGATTTCTCCTCAAGCCGTACGACGGCGAACGGTTGTTTCAGGAGATTCGGGTCCGCCTCGGTTGAAAGGACATGAGGCATCGCAGAGGAAGCGCGCATTGCCCTCGCAGGCTGCGCACCTGGCCCTCAGGCCGAGGCTCGGAGCTCTCGCGATCCCGGCCCGTGGTGAAACAGAGCGCGCTGATGCGCGGTGCGGGACACTCGGCCGGAAGCGAGCGACGGCACGCCCGGCTCGTCGATGCTCGTCGCGGAGAGAGTCGAAGGAGACGTGACCTCAATCACTGACGAGGAACGAAAGCGCATTCGATCGAGAAGCTCACACACACAACGATTGCGTGAGTAGAGCCACCAAAACGAAGCCTCGAGTACTGAGCTTCTGCGCCTGCGAACAGGATGTCGTGGCGTCAATTTCGCAAAGTGCTCCTGGCGGACCAGATGACATGACTGGTGCCGGGCCGGCGGTCGCCCGAAGGTCTCTAAAACTGGTGACCGGAGCTGCCCCGGGGGTCCTTGATTTCCTCCTTCAGTCCGGGCTCCGCCCGCAGCTCGCAGGTTGTCTCCGCTTCAGGCAAGTCAAGGCGAAAGGCGAAGATTTTCTGAAACAAACCAGACAAGAGTACGAGCGTCCTCACCCGTCGGAGGGTTCGCGCCTGCGGTCCCTCATCTGGAGCATCGTCTCGCTTTTTTTCGGCTGGACGATTTTCTTTTACTGGTGGTCGATCGTTCTGAAGGAGACGACGAGCGGAGCGTTCATCGACGTCATCGCCGGGCTGATGTTCGTCCTGGCGGTGCTGTTCATCGTCTCTATCTTCTGGATCGCCCACAACCTGCGACTCGCCCGGCGAGGGCGGCGCAGCAGTTCGACGCCTTATTTCCCGGGGTCGCGAGGCCGGGACAAGTTTGATCGATCACCGGTGATCGAGAACCTCGAGACGCTTCGGACTTGGCCGGTGGTAGTCGTCGATACTGATGAGGAGGGGAAGTCGTACGTTCGGGGTGACGAGGAGAGGGAGGCGTGACGATCCTCTACAACGTCGTGCAGGCAATCGAAGCATCATTCATTTATCCGTACCTCCTTCGCTTCTACGGTTTCTATCCAATATTGATGGCGTTTACCTGGGTGGTGATGGCGATCTTCTTCTTTCGTCGCCGTGAGGCTGGAGCCGAGGCAACGCCGTACGCGGATGTGACCCCCTTCGTTTCAATCATCGTTCCGGCGTTCGACGAGGAGGCGTCGATCGAACGGACCATTGAAGCTCTCCTGCAGCTCGACTATCCCGACTACGAGGTGGTCATCGTCAACGACGGCTCCCGAGACGGCACAACCCAGGCCGTGCGGCGTCATCTGAACGATTCTCGTGTCCGCCTCCTCGACAAGCGGATCAACGAAGGGAAGGCGATGGCGCTCAACGACGCCGTTCCGATCTGTCGCGGCGAGATTCTTGTGTTTCTCGATGCCGACATTCTGACGACGCCAATGCTTCTTCATGCGCTGGTACCGCATTTTCTCTCGCCTCGCGTTGCAGCGGTGACAGGAAATCCGCGCGTACTCAATCGTGGCTCGCTGCTCCGCGACCTTCAGACTCTGGAGTTCGCGTCGATCATCTCCGTGCAGCGTCGCGCCCAGCGCGTGTGGGGTCGAATACTGACGGTTTCAGGGGCGGTTTTTGCGGTACGTCGAACTGCTCTGATCAAAGTCGGCATGTTCAACCCGGAGATGGCAACCGAAGACATCGATCTCACCTGGAAACTGCAGCGAGATCTCTGGGACGTTCGTTACGAAGCGAGTGCCGTGGCGTGGATGCATGTACCGCCGACACTTCGAGAGCTCTGGAAGCAGAGACGGCGCTGGGCACGCGGGCTCGCTCAGGTGCTGAAGCGTCACTGGCGAGTACTCTTCACCTGGCAAGAGCGGCGAATGTGGCCGGTGTATTACGAGGCTTGTCTGTCGATCCTCTGGGCTTACACGTTTCTATTCGTCACCCTCTATTGGCTCGTGAGCTGGTTCGTCGGCTATCAGCCGGGGGGAGCATCACCGATCCCGAACCTCTGGGGAATGATGATCGCGACCGCATGTATCACGCAGCTTCTCACCGGAGTGCTCATGGACAAGCGGTATGACGATGATCTCCCGCATCACTTTCCCGTGGCAATCTTCTACCCGCTCGTCTACTGGATCCTGATGACGCTCATCACCGCGACATACACGATCGACGCGCTGGTGCGAAAGCCGCCGAAGATGCAGACATGGAAGATAAGGAGGGCCTCCGAGTGAGACTCTTCGCTCTTTCCTGTCTGATGCTTCTCGGGGCCGTGAGTGTGACTGCGCAATCACCGGCGGATCTGATCCAGCGTGGAGACGAGGCAGCAAGACAGGATCGTCATGATGCAGCGATCGAAGCGTACGAAGCGGCAGTGGAGCTCGACCCTGCAATCCGGCCAGACCTGCTGCTTCGAATCGGACGCCAGCAACTGTGGGCTGGCCATACGGAAGAGGCCGCCGAGATCCTGGGGTCGTTCGTCGATCTGAATCCGGACCACTGCGCCGGCCGCAACGACCTCGGGCTGGCTCTGGCCTGGGGCAACCGTCTCACCGAGGCACTCGAGCAGTACCGCTTCGTAGCCGGCCGCTGCCCTGACCAGAGGATGACGGCGCTCCTGCGAACAGCGCTCGTGCTCCGATGGCTCGACCGTCCGGCCGAGGCCTCGGATGCATATGAGCAGGTATCGATCGAAGGGAACGCCGCGGACAGGCGCGAAGCGGAGACGGGTCTGGGTTTCATCGCTCTGTTGCTCGACCGCAATCGATCAGCCTTCCGGCGCTTCCTCGAGCTGTACGATCCGTCCACAACTGATGGGGCAGCCGAAGGTCTGGCGATCTCCAACTACAGGCTTGGTAGAGTTGCGGCTGCGCGAGGACTGATCCGCGCGGCGGAAGATCGGGGCGATCTGTCGCGCGACCTGCTGAATCTCCGGCAGTCGGTGGAATCGTTCGATCGATGGCAGGTTCGGTCCGATGGGACCGTTTTCGAAGATGGTGACGGAACCGGTTATCGGGGGGGAAAGCTCGGGCTTTCGAAGGGGTGGGATCTGCGCGGACGGGCGGAGCTCGCCACCGGACGATCAACGCTGGAAAATGGTTCCGACGAGATCGCGGGTACGTGGGTGGAGCTGACGGGCGAGCACCGCTGGAGTGATTCCGGGGCCGCCCGAGCTCGTCTTCGCAGGTCGAGCTTCGATACCGGATGGGACCCCTGGAGCGGAGAGCTGCACTGGATTGCGACGCCCGACGACAATCATCGTTTCGACGTCGCGGTCGCACGTCTTCTCGTCACCGACAATCTCGCAGCGATCGAGAACGACCTGCGCGGGGATTTCCTCTCGGCCGGTTTCGACCGGGATGTCGGATACCGGTTCACTCTCTCGGCTTCCGGGGATCTCACCCGATGGTCCGCCGGAAACGAGCGGGCGAGGATCCGGGCCTCTGTCGCAAAAATTTTCGACGGCGTTCCGCGGATGACCGTCTCCTGGCCCACGATGGTCCAGTGGTACGACGAGCCGTTCCCCTTCAGGCTGTGGTCACCGGAGTATTACGTGGAGACCGGACCAGGGGTCAACGTCTATCGCCGATGGAAGCAGGTGTGGAATGTGAGCGCCTACGGTCGCACCGGCGTGCAAAAGGAGGAGGATCAGGACTGGAGGGTTCTCGGTGTGGCCCGTGTCGCGGTCGAGCGCGATCTGCGCGACTCGTGGGCACTGCGATTGAGCGCCGGCTGGTCGAACTCGAACGCTGCCGGGAGCGGAGGATTTCGCCGATCATCGGCTCAACTCGAGCTCGTTCGAAGATTCTGACCTTCGAGACCGGTCGCGAATCTACCTTTTAACCCGCCACTCAACTGTCGTAAAGTTCGACGATCTACAGATCGTTGGCCTGAAGGGAACGAAGCGCGACCTACGCTGTCAATTCGTGAGAGTTGCATGACCGGGCGGGCGAGCCGCCGCCAGGAGCTCGCGTGAATCAAGCCTCCGGCCAGACGTTGCATCGCGCAAGCTGTATCGCGTCGGCGTCTCCCAATCCGGTATTCTTCTTCACGACAGACGTAATGTGGGATGGAATTGTGCGAATGAGACTCTTCTTCGTGGTCGGGGGTATGGCGCTGGCGATCTTTTCTTCGCAGCGCGCTCTGGCGACGTCCGACCTCAGCCTGCGGGGGGAGTACCGGGCAGTCCGGACCGACGAGACGCCGCGGATCGATGGCGAGCTTTCGGAGCGGATCTGGGAGACGGCCCCGGCGATCACGGACTTCGTCCAGCAGGAACCGGAGACCGGAAACGCTCCGACGGAGCGCACCGTCGTGCGGTTCATTTACGACGACAGCGCTCTCTACGTCGGTGCATCGCTCCGCGACAGCCATCCCGTGACGTCGAAGCTTGCCCGGCGCGATTCTTATCTCGCCTCCGACTGGCTCGCGGTGTATCTGGACACCCATTACGACCGCCGCACCGCACGAATGTTTCGCGTTAATCCCCTCGGCGTCCAACGCGATTCTCTCGTCGTCGAAGAAGACGAGGAGGATCGGAGCTGGGATGCCGTCTGGACGGCGGCAACGCGGGTCGTCGATGGCGGATGGACCGTCGAGATGCGGATTCCATTTGCGCAACTGCGATTTCCCGAGCGGGAGTCGCATGTGTGGGGATTCAACGTTGAACGCGAGATCTCCAGGAACAATGAAGTGATCCGACTCGTCCACGTGCCGCGCAACGAGACCGGCTTCGTGAAGCGCTTCGCTCGTCTCGTCGGGATCGAATCGGTTAATCCTCCGCGTCGCCTCGAGGTCCTTCCGTACGTCGTCGGCCGGGTCGGGTTGCGGAGCGCGGACGATCCATCCAACCCGTTCGACGGCGGAACCGAAGAGATGGAGCTCGGCCTGGATCTCGAGTATGGGCTTTCGTCGAATCTGACGCTTACGGCGGCTCTCAATCCGGACTTCGGGCAGGTCGAGGTCGATCCCGCGGAGGTGAATCTCACCGCATTCGAGCTCTTCTATCCCGAGCGGCGGCCGTTCTTTCTCGAGGGAGCGGACCTGCTTTCGTTCGGCGGACCGAGCCTGTTCTATTCACGGCGGATCGGGCGAAGTCCTCAGGGCCGGCCCGCTGCCTTCGACTTTGCCGAGCTTCCCGGACAGACGACGATCCTTGGAGCTGCGAAGATCACCGGCCGGACCGAGTCCGGCTGGTCGATCGCGGCTCTCGATGCGATCACCGAAGAAGAAGAGGCGCCGTTTCTTCTCGAGGGGGAGCGTGACTCGGCCGTCGTCGAGCCTCTGACCAATTACTTCGTCACCAGAGTCTCGAAGGATCTCAGCGGGGCCGGGCAGGTCAGTGCGATGTTGACGTCGGTCCATCGTTCGGGAACGACCATCCAGCCCGAGCTGCACGATGAAGCTTACTCGGCGGGAGCCGATGGATATCAATACTTCGGCGAGCGCGAATACCTGCTCGACTGGTCGGCCTACGGATCGTACGTCGCGGGATCAGCCGAATCGATTCTGAGAACACAGCGATCATCGGCGCGATACTTCCAGAGACCGGATGCGACTCACCTCGAGATCGATCCCGGCCGGACGTCGCTCACTGGGTGGGGCGGATCGATGCGCTTCCGGAAGGTGAGCGGAAATCTCCGATATACGCTCACCGGACTTGCCGCATCGCCGGAGCTGGAGATCAACGACGCCGGCTTTCTCGGCAGGGTCGACGAATGGGCATCGCTGAATTCGATCGCGTGGGTCGATCCGGTTCCGCGCGGACGGTTGCGCAGTCGCTCGTATATCTTATGGAAGATCGATCGATTCAATTTCGGTGGAGATCACTTGCTCGACCGGAGCATGGGCATCGTTCGGTTCACCTACTCCAACTACTGGCAGACGTCGTGGAGAGTGATTCACGATGCCAAGGCGTTCGACGATCGCTCGACTCGGGGAGGACCCCTCATCCGGACGCCGTCCAACACGTTCTATCAGGCATCAGTCAGCACGGACTTCAGAAAGAGGTGGTACGGGACCCTCCGCGGGAACATCGAGCACGGGGGTATGGATCTGGAGGCGCGAAGGTTGAACGTCGAGGTTTCCTATCGCCCGTCGCCGGCCATGACGATGAGTGTGGGCCCGTCGTGGTCACAGGTTCGTTTTCCATACCAGCACGTTCGTACCGTGGCGGACAGCACGGCCGGTCACACGTTCGGTTCACGGTACGTCTTCGCACCGATCGAGCGTAAGACACTCGAGCTTGCAACGCGCTTCGACTGGGCAATCAGCCGTACGCTCACTCTCGAGCTGTTTCTTCAGCCGTTTGTCTCGAGCGGTGACTATCTCGAGTTTCGAGAGCTGGAACGCCCTTCCTCTCGCGACTATGACTCCTACTCGGAGATCGGAGACGTGAGTTTCGATGAGGAGGCAAACCGATACACGATCGATCCGGACGGGAGCGGCCCCGCGCAGCCTTTTTCATTTCAGAACCCCGACTTCAACGTGCGTAGCCTGCGAGGCAATGTCGTCGTGCGGTGGGAGTTCCGGCCCGGTTCCGCCGCCTACCTCGTCTGGACTCAGAACCGGGCGGAGCGGGCACTCGTCGGCGATTTCGACGCGGGCCGGGATTTCGATGCCCTCCTCGGCCTTGATGCCGATGACGTCATCCTGGTGAAGGTGAGCTACTGGCTCGGATTGTAGGGCGCGCTGTCAGCTGCGTGTCAGCGGCTTATAGCTCAGCATGAGAGGTTTCACGCCCAGAGACGCCAGCTCGGAAATCGCTACGGCGATCTGCGCGATTCGTGGGCAATGTGATTGAGCGTCGGCTGGTCGGACTCGAACGCCGCCGGGAGCGGAAGATTTCGCCGAACTTCGGCTCAACTCGAGCTCGTGCGAAAAATTCTGACCTTCGAGATCGGTCGCGAATCTACCTTTTAACCCGCCACTCAACTGTCGTAAAGTCATGACGAAGTGGTAGAGAGGCATCTCTGGCGGGAGGAATTCTGTCCGACAAGCGCAGCCCTGATTCTCTGAAGCTGGCCCGACTCAGAATCGGTTCAGCAGTAACGGCGACGCTTCTGTATCTCGTGTTTGGTCTGCTCTGGATCGCGGTCAACGGCGCGATCGTCGACAGGTTGTTCGACAATCCGGACCAGATCGTTGGTTTCGAGCTTCTGAAGGGAATCGTCTTCGTCCTGGTCTCGACGGCGCTGCTGTACCTCTTCATCACCCGGCACGCACGGCGGGTTCTCGAGTCGGAGATGGAGAGTGAGTCGAAGCTTTCGATGATGGTCGACCAGCTCCCCGCAATCCTGTGGACGATTGATTCTGATCTGATCATCGATTCGATCACGGGATCGGGGCTTCGCCTGCTCGGACCTGCGGCAAATCAGAGTCTCGGGAGGAATGCGACCGACCTGGTTCCACGATTTGCCGCAGACGTGCTCGAGAAGGCAGTTAGGGGGACTCCAGGGACGTATGTCATCGAGTTTGAAGATCGAATATTGCGGACGTGGGTCGAGCCGATGCGAAGCGATGGGGATCTCGTCGGTGCGATCGCGCTGTCGATCGACATCACGGAGCAGGAAGCAGTCCGCAGGAACCTGGAGGCTTCCATGCGGGCACTCTGGCGGGTCCAGGACGAGCTGGTCGAGAAGAGCCGGGCACTCGAAAGATCCTCGGCGCAGCTGATCGACGCTCAGGAATCAGAAAGAGAGAGGATCGCCCGCGAGCTTCATGACGAGCTCGGCGGGATCTTCACCTCCCTCAGTTTCGACGTTGCGCTGATCGGCGAGAACGCTGCTGATCCGGCACTCGTGACCGAGCGAAGCAGTGAAATGCTCCGCCGCATCGACGGTGCGATGAAGCGAGTGAGAGAGATTGCCCACGACCTCCGGCCGAAGGTGCTCGACGACTTCGGGCTGGTCGCCGCGATCGAGGATCTCGTCGCTGCGTTCTCCGACCGCTACGGCATCGAGACGAATCTGTCGAGTCGCCCGGAGGAGATCACCGTCGGGAGGGGTTACGACATCATGCTCTACCGGATCGTTCAGGAAGCACTGACGAACGTCGTGAAACATGCCGCGGCGACTCGTGCTGAAGTGAGGTTGAGGTTGTCTGATCACCATGTGGTTGCGGAGATCCGGGACGACGGAAGGGGCATCCGACCGGAAGAGATGGATGCGACGGGCTCACTCGGACTCGTGGGGATGCGTGAACGAGCCGATATCCTGGGAGGGGACCTGGCGATCGAGCCATTCGCGGGGAAAGGAACGATCGTGAGAGTGAAGGTGCCGCTGAGCAGGAGGGAGCAGTCATGATCCGGATCCTTCTCGTCGACGATCACGCCCTGGTCCGGGCCGGCCTGCGCCGGATCCTCGAGACGCAGCAGGATATGGAAGTGGCGGGGGAAGCAGGAACTGGTGCCGAGGCGCTCGACCTGATCCGAGCCGGCGAGCTCGACATCGTTCTTCTCGACCTGTCGCTTCCCGATTTCAGCGGGATCGATCTGATGAAGTCGATCCTGGCTGCAGATCCATCGAGGAAGATTCTCGTTCTGAGCATGCATCCCGAGGAGAGCTACGCCCGGCGGGTGATGCGCTCAGGGGCCGTAGGTTACCTCAACAAGGAAGCCGCTCCGGAGCTCCTGATCACGGCGATCCGTAAGGTTGCCGCAGGTGGCCGCTTCGTCAGTCCCGGTCTCGCGGAGCTTCTCGCAATCGACCTCGCCGAAGATGACACCGAGTCGCCCCACGAGCGGCTCTCCGATCGGGAGTTCGAGGTGTTCGAGAGAATCGTCCGCGGTGAATCCGTCTCCCAGATAGCGGCCACACTCGATCTGAGCCCGAAAACCATCTCGACCCATCGGAGCCGGATCCTCCAGAAGATGGACCTCCGCAACAACGCCGATCTGATCCGTTACGCGATCGATCAGGGACTGCTGAGCTAGGGCAGCAGGGATGAAAAATTGAAAGTGGTTTTTGCTCCGGTTGGAGGGAAATGAACTGAGTCGGATGCTCGGCAACAGCCTCCGGTCTCCCCGTTTTCTCCTTCCTCAATCATTGTCAGACATCCCCTACACGATCGGGGGACATCGACCGATACCGCACGTCGGGCCGACGCCCTATCGTGGTGTACATGGAAAACCAGTGTATTGACGCTTCATCCGGGTGCGCGGCGCCGCGAGGAGCTGACCGCCGATGAGCTTCAACGACAGACAGCCGAGGATTCTCATCGCCGACGACGACGACGTGATGCTCATCGGCGTTGCGGAGCTTCTTCGCAGACGGGGCTACGAGGTCGAGGCGACTGACCGGCTCGAGCTCAGCAATGGCTCCGGACCGTTCGACCTAATCATCTTCGACCCGCTGGTCGAGGGAGACCTCGATGCCGCACGACAGTTCGTTGCATCCGCACGTCAGTCGAACCCTCCGCCGTTCCTGATCGTCGTCTCCGAATTCATCGAAAGTCTCAGGGATGTCGGTGCGCGTGATGAGCGACGCGCACTTCTCCATGTGAAACCTGTCCGGGTTGCAGAACTGGCCGAATCTGTCGAATCGCTGTTGCGCGAGCGCGAGATGTCCGAGGTCCTCACGATCATCGAGGGGGATACGGCGTGAATCGCCTGAGCGAAAGACTGACGAGCCGCCACGGGCGCGCTCCATTCATCTGGCGTTCCGTGTTACTGGGCGGTGCTTCGCTGATGATCGCTTTATCGGTCGCGAATCTCGCCGGGTGGGTGATCGGGTCGGAGATACTGACGAGCTGGATCGACCTGAGTGTCGAGGCCATGCTCCTCATCACCATTCTCTCCACCATCATTCTCGTGATGGTCTTGAACCTCCATACACGCGACGAACGGGAGCGCGCGCTGCGCAGGGAACGCGACCGGGAGGCCGAAAAACGACAGGTGATGTGGAATCTCTCCCGAGACATGATGGTGATCGCGAATCCGGAAAGGAATCTCGTGGACGTCAACCCCGCCTGGACCACCACCCTCGGATGGTCCCGCGAAGAGCTTCTGGGCCGGCGGTACGAGGAGCTCCTCCATCCGGACGATCGTGCGAGGACGGAAGAAGAGATCGGACGCATTTCCGACAGTCAATCGACGGTTCTCTTCACCAATCGTTACCGCAGTAGGGACGGAAGCTACAGGTCGCTGCAATGGCACTCGGTACGTGAGGAAAAGGGCGAGATATTCGGAGTCGCGCGGGATGTCACCGAGATCGTCAGGGCGAGCGAGACACTCCATAATCTCAACCGGGAGCTCGAGAGCCGAGTCAGACTCCGCACCCGTGACCTGGAGACCGCCAATCGCGAGCTCGAATCGTTCAGCTATGCAGTCTCGCACGACCTGCGGGCACCCCTTCGGGCGATCGAGGGATTCAGTCGGATGGTGATTGAGCGGCACAGCGAGGATCTTCCCGAGCAGGCCCGCCACTACCTCGAACGGGTACGCACCGCCTCGAGTCGCATGGGAGAGATCATCGACGGGCTCCTCTCGCTGTCGAAGTTCAGCCGCGGCGATTTGCGAACCGAGACCGTGAACCTCAGTGAGATCGCGTCAGACATCGTCGAAGATCTTCGTGTCGCGGATCCTGATCGGAATGCAAAAGTCACCATCGAACGGAAGATGCACACCACAGGAGATCGAAGACTGCTTCAGTCGCTGCTGCTGAACCTGATCTCGAATGCCTGGAAGTTCAGCTCTGAAAGAGATCCGGCAGTCATCGAAATCGGGTCCAGTGTCAATGGCCGCATCACCGAGTTCCATGTTCGCGACAACGGCGCTGGATTCGACCAGAAACATGTGGAAAAACTGTTCAAGCCGTTTCAGCGTCTTCATTCGATCGAAGAATTCGATGGCACCGGACTCGGCCTGGCCACAGTCCAACGGATCGTATCGAGACACGGTGGCGCTGTCTGGGCAGAGGGTGAGCTCGAGAAGGGAGCGACCTTCCGGTTCACGCTCCCGTACGCGGAAACTCCCGAACATTCGATTGAGGGCGCGCAGAGTGCAGGCTCTCAGTCATCGACAGGTCGAGAACCCGACAACATAAACTACTCAGAATCTACCGGACAAGGAGTCAGTACTGATGCCTAAGAGCAAAAAGCGAATCCTCCTCGTCGAGGACAACCCCGACGACCGGGAGCTGATGAGGGTCGCCCTGGAGGAGAATCGGCTGGTCAATGAGGTTCTCGTAGCAAAGGATGGTGAAGAGGCGATCGAGATTCTCGAGGGGGACGAGGACTTTGCGCTGATTCTGCTCGATCTTCAACTGCCAAAGATCAACGGTCATGAAGTGCTGCGGTTCATCCGCTCGAGGACACGACGCGTTCCGGTCGTCGTACTCACCTCGTCCGATGAAGACCGTGACATCGTGGAGAGCTACGATCTCGGGGCCAACAGCTACGTCCGGAAACCGGTCGCGTTCGACGAGTTTCTCGAGGCGACCCGCCAGCTCGGAATGTACTGGCTTCTGCTCAACTCGGGACCACCTGCACGGAGCTCGGGATGAAGGTTCGCATCCTCATACTCGAGGATGAGATCGACGACCTCACACTAATCCTCGAATCGCTCCGCGACTACGGGTTCGATCCGGAATGGGATCGTGTCGAGACCGCAGAGGGCCTCCGGTCCATGCTGCCGGAGCGGCAGTGGGAGGCGGTGCTTTGCGACTACAACATGCCGAAGGTGACTGCCGAGGAGGCAATCCGCATCGTAAAGGAGTTCGACTCCAATCTTCCCTTCATCCTCGTCTCCGGGACCGTCCATGCGTCCGTCGCGGTTCAGATGATGCGTCAGGGAATGCACGAGTACGTCATGAAGGACGAGCTCGAGAGGCTCGGTCCTGCTCTGGAGCGTGAGATCCGGGACGCCACACACCGTCGAAGCGAGCGCGTCGCAAAAGCAGAGCTGTTCGAACTGCAGAACCGGTTCCGCGACACGTTCGAGCAGTCATCGGTCGGAATCGCCCACCTCGATCGGGAGAGTCGGGTGATATGGATCAATCGTCAGCTCGCGGAGCTCCTCGGCTATGACCGGGACGAGATCGTCGGCCTCCCCTGCGAGAGGTTCACCTGGCCCGAAGACTGGCCTGAAGAGCAGGCCAGGCAGAAAGCGCTTCTCGCCGGCGAGATGCGCGAGTATCGCGTCGAGAAGCGATATCGCCGCCGGGACGGCACTCCGATCTGGACCTTTCTCACGCTCACCGCGATCCGGACCGAAGATGGTCAGCTCTCGTACCTCTCGGCGGTCGTTCAGGACATCACCGACAGAAAAAGGGCCGAAGAACGGGTCAGGACCAGTGAAATGTTCACTCGGGCGATCCTTGACTCGCTCCCCTTTCAGGTTGCAGTCGTCGACCAGGAGGGGATCATTCGCCACATCAACAGTGCATGGGAAGGGTTTGCGCTCAGGAACGGCCTCACGTCTCTCCACGCGGTCGGTATTGGAGCATCCTATCTGTCGGTCTGCCCTGAGGATATTCGCGCCAGGTTGATCGAGGTAATCGACGGAACCCGAAGCTCCTTCGTCATCGAATATCCCTGTCACTCCCCGGAGTAGGACCGGTGGTTTCTCATGCAGGTCGCTCCGCTGACGTGGGGAGATCGCGGAGCGGTCATCTCGCACGTCGACATCAGCTCGCGCGTCCTGACCGAACAAGCCCTCGCGCGGCGTGAGCGCGAATACCGGTCCATCGTCGAGACGATGGGCGAGGGGCTGATAAGTTTGGACGTCGAGGGACGTCTTCTTTCGGCCAATCCGCGCTTCACCGAGATGGTCGGCTATGAGCTGGACGAGCTTCGCGGGCACAACCTGGTCGATTTCTTCCTCGACCCTGACGAGCGGGACGAGGTCCGGAAACACATCGCGATTGCCCTGGCAGGAAGCCTCTCGAAATTCCGACTTCGGATTCATCACAAGGAGGGACGCGAGATCTGGCTCGAGATCACCACCGTGCCGCGTTTCGACTCGGAGGGCAACGTCGTCGGCCGGCTGAGCGTCGCCAGCGACGTCACCGAAAAGCGCGCGGCCGAGCAGGAACAGGATCGGCTCCGCACACGGATCGAGGAGCTCAACCGGATCGAAAGTCTCGGAAAGCTTGCGGGGAACATGGCGCACGAGTTCAACAACGTGCTGATGGGCATCCAGCCCTTCACCGAGGTGATCCGGCGCTCTTCATACGGAAACGAAAAGGTCGACCGGGCGACCGATTTCATCGTGGAAGCGGTGCAGCGCGGCCGGCATATTTCTCAGGAGATCCTCCGCTTCGCGCGGCCGACACCCCCCGAAAGAACGGAGCTCGAGGTGAATACGCTTCTCATGCAGGTCGAGCAGGCCGGTCGAGGAATCGTCAATGGCTCGCACGAGCTCGCGATCGAACCGATGGGAGAGCGGGCGACGATCAGCGCGGACAGGGATCAGCTCGTGCAGATCTTCACGAACCTGCTGCTCAACGCCAAGGCTGCGATGGAACACGGCGGGCGCATCCGAATCCGGGCTCGAAGAGACGATCCCTCGACGCATTCCGAGGCCGGCGTGATCGATCATCCGCAGCGTTATGTCCATCTGGAGATTTCCGACACGGGGTGCGGCATGCCTCCCGAGGTGACTCAGAAGATTTTCGAGCCGATGTTCACCACCAAACGTACGGGAACAGGCCTGGGGCTCGCCATCGTGCATCAGATCGTGACGGCCCATCACGGATACATCTTCGTCGAAAGTGAGCTTGGTGAAGGGACGACGTTTCACCTGTTTCTCCCCTTGAGCGGAAGCACGTCACCGGAGAGACGGGCGGCTTGATCATCGTCAGCGGATGTGCATGGAGATGAACCGATTCTCTCCGGAGACCGCTGTTCTGCGCCTCGGTGATGATGGCCACATCCTCACCGCGACAGCGGCCGCGGCAGACCTTTTCGGCGCTCGATCTCTCGAGAGGATTCCTTTCAATGAGATTCTGAAGCGTTCGTTCGGGCGGGGGGAGTGGAAGCGCGGCGATGGCGGCTCTTTCGAAGCGGAGACGTTCGGTATCAGGAGAGACGGACGGCCACTGGAGCTTCGCGTGGTGCTGCCCGATCCTGACGACGACCCGATCACCCGGCGCAAGCGCGACAGCCTGCTCAGCATCACCGCGGACGTATTCCGCGCCGGGAGTGACGATCTGGATGAGGCGATCGTCGATGCGCTCGGCCGGATGGGACGGCTGATCCGGGTCGATCGCGCATACGTCTTCCTGATGTCGGATCAACAGACCGCCACGAACACTCACGAGTGGTCACGAGCAGGAACCGACCCGCAGATCGATCGCCTCGGGGAGGTGTCTCGAACCGTTTTCCGCTGGTTCGAGGAGCAGCTCCGCCAGGACTCCTGCCTCGTCATCCATACCGTGGATGAGATGCCTTCCTCCGCCTCCGATGCGAAAGCTCATCTCGAGGATCAGGGAATCCGCTCCCTTCTGCTGGTCGGAATGTTCGAGAGAGACGAGCTCCTGGGATTCGTTGGGTTCGACGCCGTTTCACGAAAGCGGAAATGGTCGTCCCGGACGATCGAGCGCCTTCGGTGGATCGCCGAGCTGTTCATTCAGTCCCTGTTACGGGCGAAGTCGCAGCGGGAGCTCGAGCAAACGAAGGAGCTCTTCGACCGCGTCAGGATGGCGACCAACGACATCATCTACGACTGGAACCTCGAGGAGGGTTCAGTCATCCAGGGTGAGGGTCTGGAGCGCATTCTGGGCTATGCGCCGTCGAGAGAGACGGCCGATCCGGACTGGTGGATGGGACTGATTCACCCCGACGATCGTGAGAGGATCATCCGCGAGACCGACGCAGCGTTCGCTGATCCGGCAGCGAGTGTCTGGTCGGGAGAATATCGGGTTCGCCGTGCCGACGGAGGCTGGACGTACATGCTCGATCGCGCCTGTATCATCCGGGACGAGACCGGAAAGGCTCTTCGCTCGATCGGTACCGCCTCGGATATGACCGACAGAGCCCGGGCGGAAGAACGCCTCAGAAAGCAGGAGGAGCTTTTCCAGTACGTCCGTCTTGCGACGAACGACATCATCTGGGATCTCGATCTGGTCAGCAGAACAGTCTGGCGCAGCGAGGCGCTCGAAGCGGTTCTCGGATTTCCTCCCGGCACCGACCAGGGGTTGGAGTGGTGGTTGGAACGAATCCATCCCGAAGACGTCGGTGAACATCGCGCCATGCTGTCCGAAATGTTCAACGAGCCCGGCTCCACGTTTCTCGAGCACACGTATCGGATCCGGCACCGCGACGAACACTGGGTCTACATTCTCGATCGCGGGTACGTCATCCGGAACGAGGAGGGTCGTGCCATTCGGATGATCGGAACGTCGACCGACCTGACCGAACGGATGCGAGCCACCCGCGATCTCGAGACGTCCGAAGCACGCTTCCGCGCAGTCGTCGAGAACGTTTCCGACGTCATCGCCATCGTCAGTCTGGGTGGTGTGATCATTTATCAGAGTCCCTCATCCGCCAGAGTCTTCGGTTACGCTTCGGCAGAACTGGTCGGGCAGAATATGTTCTCGAATGTTCACCCTGACGACCGGGAGCGCGTGGAATCGATCTTCGTCGGGGCAGTCACGAGCCGGCTTCCCGAAGCTCGAGCGACGTTCCGTTACCGTCATGCCGCGGGGCACTGGCTTCGGGTGGAAACCGTCGGATCGAACTTCATCAACCGTGAGCAGATGGGCGGTGTCGTTCTGGTCTCGCGCGACATTTCGCAGCGGCGCCAGATCGAGCAGCAGCTCGAGCGTTCGGCCCGGCTCGCCAGCCTCGGTCATCTCGCATCGTCGGTCGCACACGAGTTCAACAATGTCCTGATGGGCGCACAACCGTTCATCGAGGTGATTCGGCGAACGAGCGATCCCGCCAGAATCGGTGCTGCTGCCGATCGGATCGAGGAAGCAATCGACCGGGGGAAGGATGTTTCCCGGGGCCTCCTCCAGTTCGCTCGTCCGATGGCCGTCTCGATCGACACGTTCGATCTTCGCTCATGGCTGCAGTCGCTCGAAGACGAGATCCAGCGGATCGTTCCCGAGAGGATGCGTGTCGTGGTCACCGTCCCGAACCAACCACTTCCGACGATCGGAGATCCTGCCGGTCTTCACCAGGCTCTGCTGAATCTCGTTCTGCACGCGGGCGAAGTACTGGAGAACCGCCCGGATGGAACGATCGAGATTGCTGCCAGGAAGGCTGATGCTCGTGATCGGGCCGAGAACCTGATCTCGGGCGACCCCGAGGACTTCGTGGCTCTCAGCGTTGGGGACAACGGGCCCGAGATCGACGCTTCGGTTCTCGAGCACATCTTCGAGCCGATGTTCAAAGCGCATCACGCTTCTCCCGGAGGACTGGATCTGACCGTTGTGCACCAGCTCATCATGGCGCAGGGGGGACAGGTGCGAGCCGTCAGCACGAAGGACGGGACGACATTTCACGTGTTTCTCCGATCGCGACGGGACGTGACAGCCACGGAGCGCGCCGCTCCCCGAATCGATTCCTCTGAAACGACGCTCTCTGTGATCCTTCTGGTCGAGGACAACGCGATCGTCGCATCGGGAATCGCGGCGGTCCTCGAGCTCGATGAGCAGAAGGTGGAGGTTGCACACAGCGGTGCCGCCGCAGTCGAGCGACTCTTACGCGACCGGCCCTCGGTCGTCATCCTCGATATCGGTCTGCCCGACATGAGCGGAGTCGAGGTCTATGAGCAGATCGAGAAACTCTACCCCGACCTGCCGGTAGTGTTCTCGAGCGGTCACGGAGACCAGCAGGAACTGAAGCGATATCTCGATCGGCCGAACGTCGAATTCCTCCTCAAGCCGTACGATGCCGAGACGCTGATGACGATCGTCGAACGTCTGCGGAGTGGAAACAGGAACGAGGGTTGATGAGCAGCGGGAGTTGCATGAACGGAAGGGGCGAGCTGCACCGTTTCGAACTTGCCGAGCCGCACCCTGTCGAACCTGCGTGAATCAGGCCTCATCGCCCTCCCGGTCAATATTGCTGCGTTTCCAGCGTCGGAGGCGCGACATCAAGTAGCGACCGAGAGTGGGAAAAACAGGGTCAGGGCAGATGAGGAAGAGTTGGCTTATCGCTTTGGGAAATAATCAAAAGTTAACTTTCCAGCTCCGACGTTAACTTTAGATCGTATGATTTTCACGTGCTCAAGGCTGGTTCACGGCTCGGCCCGTACGAGGTGCTCGCCCCTCTGGGCGCGGGCGGGATGGGAGAGGTATGGCGGGCGCGCGATCAGCGCCTGCATCGCGACGTGGCCATCAAAGTCCTTCCCGAGGCCATGGTCGAGAACGAGATGGCCCGGGAGCGTTTCGAGCGCGAGGCCCAGGCGGTGGCCGCGCTGTCCCATCCGAACATCCTGGCCATCCACGACTTCGGCCATGACAGCGGCATTGCGTACGCGGTCATGGAGCTTCTGGAAGGGGCCACCCTGCGCGAACGCATGCAGCAGGCCGAGATCACATCGGCCCGCGCTCTGGAGTGGGCCCATCAGATTGCCCAGGGTCTGGCCGCCGCGCACGAGCGAGGCATCATTCACCGCGATCTCAAGCCCGACAACATCTTCGTCACTCGCGACGCGGTGGTGAAGATTCTCGACTTCGGTCTTGCTCGCATCGACGAACCGGCCGTGCGCGATACCGCGGAGGGCACCACCGTCATCGCGCGCACTTCGCCCGGCACGATCATGGGCACCTTGGGCTATCTCGCACCCGAGCAGGCGCGCGGCGAGACCTCCGATGCGCGCTCCGACATCTTCTCGTTCGGTGTGGTCTTCTACGAGATGCTTGCCGGAAAGCCGGCCTTCGTGCGCAGCTCGAAGATGGACACAATCATGGCCATTCTGCGCGAGGAGCCGAAGCCGCTCGCCGATACGGGACGCAGCGTCCCGGGCGAGGTCGAGGATATCGTGCGCCACTGTCTGGAGAAGGCTCCGGAGGACCGGTTCCGCTCGGCGCGCGACCTCGCCTTCGCGCTGCGGTTGGCCATGCGCTCGAGCTCCGCGAGCGGGTCCGATCTCGTCAGCCGCCACACTCCGCGACCCGACGAAACCTCGCGTCGGGGCGAGGTCTCGATCGCCGTTCTCCCGTTCCGCAACATCAGCTCGGCCGCCGACGGCGAATACCTCAGCGACGGGATGACAGAGGAGATCATTAACTCCATCTCCAACATCCCGAATCTGCACGTTGCTGCGCGAAGCTCCTCGTTCGCATTCAAAGGGAGCTCGGACGACGTGCGGAAAATCGGGCGCGAGCTCGGCGTGGGCATGGTCCTGGAAGGGAGTCTCCGCCAGCTCGGCTCGCGACTGCGCGTCTCCGCTCAATTGATCAACGTGGAGAGCGGCTTCCAGGTCTGGTCCGAGCGGTGGGACCGCGAGCTCGCCGATGTCTTCGCTGTGCAGGACGAGATCGCCCAGGCCATCGCCAGCGCGTTCAAGCTCCGCATCGCGCCCGAGGATGCAGGGGCGGGGACGGGAAAGACGCAGAACGTGGACGCGTACGACCGCTATTTGAAGGGACGGTACCTTCTGGTGCGACGTCGAACGCGCGAAGCCATCGAGGAGCTGCAGGCGGCGGCGGAAACGGATCCCGATTTCGGCGACGTCCATACCGCGCTCTCGGACGCCTGGGCCATTCACGGTTTTTACAGCGGCGTCTCGACGTGGGAGGCGTGGGCGCGCGCACAAGCGGCCATCGACGAAGCCGAACGCGTCGCGCCCGACTCAGCGAGCGTCGCCCTTTCCCGGGCCATCCTCGAGCACTACTACGGATGGAACACTGCACGAGAACAAGCGTTCTGCCGGCAGGCCATCGAGCGCAATCCGAAGTCGGCCGACGGGTGGAACTGGCTGGGTCTTTGTCTCGGGTTGACCGGACGAACGAAAGAGGCGCTCGAGTGCACGGCCCGCGGCATCGAGCTCGAGCCCTACGACGCGAACGTGCGCGCCTCCGCTGCCTGGGCCTCCGCGACGATCGGCGACTTCGAGACGGCGGCACGGGTGCTGTCGAGGACACTCGAGATCGCGCCGGACAGCGGCTACGCCCTCTGGAGTTACGCCACAGCGCTGCGCTTCCTCGGCCGCTATGAGGAGTCCATTGCCGTCTTCGACAAGCTCGTCGAGGCGAGCGGCCGCGAGGTCCCGTTCTATCTGGCTCGCCTCGGTGCAGCGCTGGCAGACGCGGGCGAGCGATCGAAAGCCGAGGAGATCCTCCACGACCTGCAGTCCCGTCGCGACCGCAAGGTGTTCGTCGCCTCCCGCGATCTGGCCACACTGCTCACCGCGCTGGGCTACCACGAGCTCGCCCTCGACGCGTTGGAGCTCGCGCGGCAGGAGCGCAATGCGCTCATGTGGGCGTGGATCTACCAGGCCGAGTACCGTCCGCTTCAGAGCCATCCGCGATGGCACACTCTCGCGCAGCAAGTCGGCAGGACCGCGCCCATGACGATCGCGATCTGAGGGCGCCTCCTAATGAAACGACCACGAAATTGCGAGGACTTCGACCTTTGCAGCGCTTCGCTTGGCCTGATGTCCCACCCTGCAAGGTCCCTCGCTTGCCCGCCCGACCGCCCGCTCGGGACGACGTCGGTTTGAGTATGGGGTGCGGAGTTTTGCGGCCTCCGGTTTTCATTCCCTCTTCACCGGCGCAACGCGCCGGTCAATTGCTCAGGATGACGAGTTTGTGAAGCGTCGACCGTGTCCGGCTCGCGGGAACTTAACCGGTTCTCTCGGCTTTTCGATTTGGGCAACAGCCCGCGAAGATCTGGCCCTCAATCACCGAATGTCAGCTGCCTGCCAGCGGCTTATAGCTCAGCATGAGAGGTTTCACGCCCAGAGACACCAACTCGGAAATCGGTACAGTCTGATTCGGTCGGAGGTGATAGGAGCCGAGCTCCACAGGTTGCAACTTCGACTGGTCCGTCGTGAAGCGTGCTGCCTCTCCCCGCTTCGTCGCCATCCCGTACACCTGCACGCGGGCACCATCGCCTTCAATCCACGCTCGAATCATGACTCCGGAGATCACTCGTCCGTCGGGAAGTGTGCCAGCATCAGCTTTCGCGAGCCACGCAGTTGCAGTCGGCCCGCCCTGTGTAAGGGGTAGCGGTCGGGCCCACGCTCGCGGCACGAGCACCGTCGTGTCGGCTCAAAATGACGTGATTCGTTGTGGGCGACTGATGGTGGGAGCAGCCGGCGAGCTGCAGCGCCGAAAGCGCGAGACCCAGTACGAGCATTCTCATCTTGACCTCCTCGGGTTTATGACGACTTGCCGAGCGCCAAGGTCACCTGTTCGCGGCTGACGGCTTGCCGCTCACCTGCCTGTGCGCGCCCTGGATACTGTCGAGATCGAGTAGCGGTAGCGCGTGAATCACTCCTTCCGATTGTTCAGCCAACCATCCCCGGTGATCTCCTCCGGCGACCGCTTCACCGGCACGATTTCTTCAAGCGCTCCGGAACATGGAATCGCTGGGCGAAGCTCTGTACACGGGCGCCGGTATGCTGTGGAAGGCGCTTTGGGCGCTCGCCTTCGGGTATCTCATCTCCGCCGGTATCCAGGTCATCGTCAGTCGTGCGCAGATGGGGAGGGCGCTCGGTGAACGAGGACTGAAAGAGGGGGCGATGGCCGGCTTTTTCGGCTTCGTATCGTCGTCATGCTCGTTTGCGGCGCTCGCGGCCTCGCGCACCGTCCTCGTCAAGGGCGCCCACCCTTCGAACTCCATGGCGTTTCTCATCGCGTCTACCAATCTCGTCATCGAGCTCGGCATCGTCCTGTACGTTCTCCTCGGCTGGAGGTTCGTGCTCGGCAACTTTGCTCTGGGGCTGCTCATGATGCTCTATGCGTATCTCCTCACGAGGATATGGCTCCCACAGGATGCAGTTGATGAAGCAAGGGAGCAGGGGGAAAAGGCGACGCAGGAGGAGGAAGAACACGGCCAGCAGGAGGGATTGCACTGGCGCGACGCCCTCGGCAGCTCCGACGGGTGGAGACGAATCGCCCGCTCGTTCGTCATGGAGTGGAAAATGGTGTGGAAGGAGATCCTGTTCGGTTTCACCATCGCCGGATTCATCTCCGTCTACATTCCGCAGTCGTTCTGGAACGCAATTTTTCTGAGCGAAGGCGAGCCCTCTTTCTTCGTCGTTCTCGAGAATGCACTGGTCGCTCCGGTCGTGGCCTTTTTCACGTTCATTGGCTCGATGGGCAATGTTCCTCTGGCGGCCATGCTGTGGTCCAAGCAGACTTCGTTCGGCGGTGTCATGAGCTTCCTCGGGGCTGATCTCGTCGCCGCCACCGTTGTCTGGATCCACGTCAAGTACTACGGCTGGAAGTTTGCGCTCTACCTTTCAGGCCTGCTCTACGTATCGATGGTCGCCGCCGGTGTCAGTGTCCACTATCTCTTTGCCGCGATGAATCTGTTGCCGGAGAAAAGACCAGCGGTCGAGGAGATGATCGCATTCGAGATCGACTACACCTTCTGGCTCAACCTCGTGTTCATCCTCATCAGCGCCTCGATGGTCTGGCTGCACACCTCGGGAAAGCAGCAGAATGATGCCTCGGCGGGTCATGAGAATTGAGAGCTCTGCGCACGCCGAGGTGGACAACAACGCCGGCACGGAGCGCATGTATGGGTGATGCACGGTAGCGATGGGACGGTACGGTACGCGCTACACCTCCACCCCAGCCCGCCGACAGAAATGTTCGAATCGTGGGCTATGGAGCCGGTCGTCTCAACGGACGAATCTGTTCCAGCTCCCGTATGACTCGCGGATCGATCCCCGAGGAATCGCCAGAAGGGCAATCGCGGCACCGGTCACCGTGGCGAGCACGGCGACGATGAGAGGGGTTGCGGTCATCCAGGGGAGGACGGCCAGCCCGAGTCCGGTCGGAACATTCAGCCACCGCACGAGCCGAACCGGTTCTCCCATGGCGACCACCGCGATCACGAAGACGATAGGCCCTCCAAGGTGAAAGAGGTGAGCCGGCGGGCCTGATAGAGCGAAGGCCGCCGGCAGGAACATCAGCGCAAGTCCGGCAAGAGCCGAGGTGGTGAGGCTCCAGGGTGCCGTCAATCCCCACAGCGATGAGGCGGCCACCGATGCGGGCCGTTCGGTAATCTCGAGCATTTGCGGCGTCCGCTCGTCGGTTACGCTGCTCTCGGCAGGCCCTCCTTTCCAGAATGCAACCCAGACGGATTCGCCGCGTTCGCGCGCCTCCCGCAGGTTCTGCGCCATCGCGATCACCTCGTCCACCTGTAGCGGAATCATCGGAAGCATCAGAAGTGCGGCGGCGAGGCAGAACGTGCACCACGCACCGACGACGACAGGCTGCGAGATCACCAGCACGATGTGTACGAGCCCGAGCGGGATGACAAGAATTCCGAAGAACGTCACCATCCACGGCATCGTCCGCCAGCGGGCGGTCCCTCCCATCCAGGCCATGAGAAATTCGATTGTGTAGGCGAATGCACCCAGTGCCGCGTCGGAGATCGGCCATGAGTGGGACATGTCCGAATCGAGGACGCGACGGCTCCCATCGCCGAAGAAAGGCTCAATGGGCTGGTCGACATATCCGAGCTGGTACGCCGCGAGGTGCCGCGAGAAGATCCACCCTCCGAATGCAAGCACGATCAGAACTGCCCGCTGCGGCCAGCTCGACGGGTTGTAGCTCCATTCCGGCGGTTGATCCCCTCCCATGCGCATGAACGACACCATGCCGGGCATGCCGGGAATCAGGACCGTCAGCGCAATCACGAGAGCACCGACGAGCGTCCCATTCGCATAGAGAGCCGCAGAAGGCGCCCAGAACACAATTGGCGCCATCGTCAGCCAGATGCCGACGAAACAACAGATCCACGCGCTGATCGGACGGGCTGGCCGCAGGGCTCTCCAGCCGAACACGACGAGCAGAAGCCCGCTCAGGGCGTCGCTCCAGCGCATCGCTGCGACGCGGCCTTCCAGCGAGAGCCAGACCTCTCGTCCACCGCTCGGTTCCACGACGGCACTGGCGCCGAGGCTCCAGGACGCGGACATCATCCAGAATCCCAGAATGATCACCGTCCACCACACCCACTGTGTCCGGCGTTGATGCTCCTCGAGCATCGCCCGGGTATCGACCTGGGCCTCACCACTCCGGCCATTCATCTCAGGACGGCCGTTTCCGCGAGTGCTCATGACCACCTTCCTCGTCCCGCTGCATCAGCAAATGCCGGCTCTCGTTAAGGGAAGCCCTCGACTTCACAGAAATTTTCCGCTTCACTGATTTTTCTTCGCCATTGCGTAGAGCGCGCGCTCCACCACTCTCACATGATCCTATTCCGCGTAACCTTCAGGCAGCGGTGTGGACCGCATCGCCCGAGACATCCCTTCGTCGACGAACTCACTGACGGCGCGGTGGGCATGCTGGCGGATCAGAAGGACGATCTGCGGGTCGTCTGAGGTTTCACGAACTCGGACACCACCCGGAATCTCTTCGATCTCCATCCGGAGCTTTCCGTGATTCTCAAAGAGTTCGCGGAAGACGGGATCCATCATCCGGATAGGCTGACCTTCCTCCACCCGCTCTTTCATCTGATGGACATGCCGGCGGATCGCCGCAGTGATCTCGGGGTCGTCGCTTCTCGTAACGGTCACCACACCGTCCGGAACGTCGGTCACCTCACGCTCGATACTCTCGTGATTCACGAGAAGCGTGTGGATCGACTGCATGTCCTCCATCATCCCGCTACCCATTCCCCCACCCATCTCACCACTCATCATCCAGTCGGGCATCGAAGCGTCCGATGCCATCATCCCGCCTCCCTCACGATCCATCATCGGCCCGTCCATCATCGAGTCGTCCATCATCGGGATTGAGCTCTGGTCCTGCTCCTCGGATGGGGGCGCCGGTGAATCGGCTCGACAGCCTGAAATCATCAGAAGGGCCAGGATCAACGGACAAAGAAGGAAGATGCGCATGACGATGATTGGCATTCAACCGTGATGCCGCTCCCCCGCAACGACTCCGCTGAGAAGAGCGGCGCATGAGCGATCTCAGAGGCCGAGGCCGCTCTTCAGGTTAAAGAGAGGGCATCATCGCCTGGCTGCCCTGGCCAACACTCTCCGCTCAATTCGAGCCATAAAAGGTACGATTAAATACAAAAAACCGCCACTTCATCCGAAAGGGCGACAGCGTAGTGCGGATGGCGCGGACCAGCTGAGCACATTGCCGGAGCGTATCCCTGCTCGCGTTGTTTGCGCTCATTTTTTCTCGTCGCCGGTCAGTTTCTGCCAGCCCGTCCTGAAGGCGACGGCGATGATCAGGACGCCGATCAGCGTGCTGGTCGAGAAGCCCCCGGCGTAGATCAGAAGCGCTGCGAGGACCGCCGAGGCGAAACCGAAGAGGATTCCCGGCACGGGCGATGGCGGAGCCGGAACGTAGCCGCAACGGAGGCACTTCTCGGTCGCGATGCGCGCGGCGTCGGGCGACGATACGCGGGCGAGCGGAGTGGAGCAGCGGGGACACTCCGGATGGTCATCCCGCGTTCCCTGTTCGTCGTCTTCGACCGGCCCGGAGTCGAGCATCTCGCGCGCAGCTTCGACATCCTCCCGAGGAACCTGAACCTCGAATCCCGAACTGGCCGTGAGCACGTGAGCCAGATGCGGTTCCATCCGGAGCATCTCGGAGTCCGGGATGATCGCGTCGATCTCCCCCGAGCGAAGAAGCCCTTTCACGAGCTCTGCTTCCATCAGCGAGGGGACGCTGGCGATCGTGACGAACTGCCTCTCCGCCCCCTCAGATCTCGGCACCACATCCCCGGCAGTAAACCGCGTCGACCTGATGATCCGCGAGTCCGCAGCTGCCGCAGCGGAGGGAACGGAGCGTCGGCTGCAACCGGCTCATCTCGACCGTCACGATCCCCGTCGGCACCGCGATGATTCCGTATCCCATGATCATCAGAACCGAAGCGAGAGCCTTGCCGAGGGTCGTGATCGGAGTGATGTCGCCGAAGCCGACAGTCGTCAGCGTGACGATCGCCCAGTAGATCCCGGTCGGAATGTTTACGAATCCCGCCTCCGGACCTTCGATCAGGTACATCATCGATCCGACGATCACCACGATCGTGAGAACGACGAAGAGAAAAACGGTGATCTTGTGAATGCTCGCACGGAGCGCCCGCGCAAGAACCTCGGCGCCTCCGACGAACTGCACGAGCTTGAGGACCCGAAAGATCCTGAGCACGCGCAGAACCCGGATCGTTGCGAGGAACTGGGTGCCGGGCACCACGAGACTCAGCCATGTCGGCAGGATGGCGAGCAGATCGACGATGCCGAAGAAGCTGAAGACGTAGGCTCGCCTTCGGCCGGCGGACCAGATCCTGGCGATGTACTCGATGGTGAACAGAATGGTGAAAAACCATTCGGCGGCGACGAGAAAGTCGCCGGCTTCGCGATGGTAGCGCGCGACGCTGTCGACGCAGACCACGACGACGCTCAGAACGATGGCGATGATGAGGCCGACGTCGAAGGCTCTCCCCGCCGGAGTGTCGTGCCCGAAGATGATCCGACGAACACGTTCGCGGGGCGTCTCGCTCACGAGCATAATGTTGCATGAAACTGAGGCCGGAGGCCAGAGATGGCGAAGAGGGGCGGCTCTCTCACAAAGTGACTCAGGAGGAGCCCCGTTCCCTCGCTTCGAGCTCTTCTCCGCGGACGAGCCGTTCGAGATCGAGGGAGAGCATGGCGTGGACGCGGACGACCTCGCGCTCGAGCTCGACCATGTCGCCATCATTGTGGATCACGAAATCGGCCGCGGCGAGGCGATCCTCTCTCGCCATCTGGCGCGACATCCGCCGCTCGACGTCGGCTTTCCGCATGCCGCGCTCGCGAGCGCGCTTCAGCTGGATCTCCGGCCGGGCGTCCACGACGATGATCCGGTCGTAGCGCTCACGGCCTCCGGCTTCGATGAGAAGCGTGGCCTCGACCACGACGATCCGGTGGCTCTCCGGAAATCTCTCGATCTCGTCCTCGATGATCTTCTCCTCCCGGGCGATCACGAGAGGATGGATCAGCGAGTTGAGCCGGGCCGCTTCTTCGTTCGACGAGAAAGCGATCTTCGCGAGCTTCGCCCGGTCGAGCTCGCCCCGGGAGTCGAGAATGCCTCGGCCGTAATGCTCGACGACGACCGCGAACCCGGGAGCGCCCGGACGATAGAGGTCGGAGACGATCCGGTCGGCATCGACGACGAAGCACCCGAGCCCGGCCAGAAGGCGGGCGACAGTCGTCTTGCCGGCTCCGATTCCCCCGGTCAGGCCGGTCCGGAGAATCATCCCCGCCGTCCTTTAGCCGCTTCGACGGTGTTGCTCATCAGCATCGCGATCGTCATCGGCCCGACCCCTCCTGGAACGGGTGTGATCCATCCGGCGCGCTTCGCGGCCTGATCGAATTCGACGTCGCCGACGATCACCGAGCCCCGCTTTTCGAGCGCGGCACGCTTAGCGTCGCCCAGCCTTGCGGCGAGCGGATCGCTCGCCCCGATGCGGTTGATGCCGACGTCGATCACGATCGCCCCTTCCCGGATGGCCGACCCCGGAATCATGAACGGCCGGCCCACCGCGGCGACGACGATCTCTCCCCGCCCGATCACCTCTTCGAGATTCTTCGTTCGCGAATGACAGATCGTCACGGTTGCATGCTCGCGAAGGAGAAGCGCGGCGACCGGCTTGCCGACGATGTCGCTCCGGCCGACGACGACGGCATGCTTCCCCTCGATCGATTCGCCGGTCGAGTTGATGAGCCGAATGCAGCCCGCGGGTGTGCAGGGAACGAGCGACTTCCGTCCGAGCTGGAGGTTTCCGACGTTGATCGGATGAAAGCCGTCGACGTCCTTCGCCGGATCGATTCTTCGAAGAAGCGACTCGGAATCGAGATGGCCGGGAATCGGAAGCTGCAGAAGGATCCCGTCGACCTCGTCATTCTCGTTGAGCTCGTCGATCACGTTCTCGAGATCTTTCTGACGGACGTCGCCCGGCAGGTGCTTCTGCTCTCCACGAATCCCGAGCTCCCGTGCTTTTGCCGCCTTGTTCCGAACGTAAATCTCGGATGCGGGATCGTCTCCGACCCGGACCGCAACGAGTCCGGGAGTGATCTCCCGCCCCGCGAGCTCGCTCACCGCGGAGCGAACCTCGAGCTCGACCGTCTTCGCCACCTCTTTGCCGTCAATGGTCCGGCCCGTCATTTCACACCTCGATAGAAAGTGGCGATGCCACCGGACAATGGAGCTCTCTCGACTGACGAAAAGCCTGCTTCGCGCATCAACTCGACGAAGCGTTCTCCTTCGGGAAAGCCGTCGATCGAATCGACGAGATATTGGTAGGGAGCCCTCGAGCCGCTGATGAACCCGCCGAGCAGGGGAAGAACGTGGCGCATGTAGGGACGATAAACGAAACGGAGGGGAGTGTGGGGATGGGAGAACTCCAGGACACCACAGGCGCCCCCCTCGCGGAGGACTCTGCGCATCTCCTGCAGTCCGGCGAGCGGATCGGCAAAGTTCCGGATGCCGAACGAAACGGTGACCCCGTCGAAGGTGTCGTCGGCGAACGGAAGCGCCAGCGCGTCGCCGGCGATCGGACTGATCCCGAACCGCTCGTACCGGGGGCGACCGGCATGCAGCATCTCGAATGTGAAGTCGGAAGCGACCACACGGTGGCCTCCGAATCGCAGCAGGTCGGCCGCGAGGTCGCCCGTCCCCGAGGCGACGTCGAGGACCCGGCCCGGGGAATCGAGGAGGCGTGCCGAAATACGCTTTCGCCATCCGACGTCCTGGCGCATCGAGAGGAGGCGGTTGGCCAGATCGTATCGTGGCGCAATTCGGGCGAACATCGCGCGGATGCTTCCCGGACGTTTGTCGAGCACGGGGGGCTTCTATCACGAGAAGAGTGAAGGGTGAAGAGTGAAGAGTGAAGGGGTTCCACGCAGTTGATCCTTTCCAAGGGGGAAAAGAGCGTACGGTCGGGCTCTTGCAGCGCTTCGCTTGGGCTGATGTCCCAACCTGCAAGGTCCTTCGCCTGCCCGCCCGACCGCCCGCTCAGGATGACGTTGGTTTGAGTACGCGAGTTCGGTTGTTTCTGCACTCACGGGTGTCAGCGAAGCGCCGACTTTCAAGTTCATTTCCGTTTCACCGGCGCAGGCGCCGGTCACTTGCTCAGGATGACGAATGTGAATGGATCGCCAGGACGCGCGACGAGGAATGTGAAGTCCAGGTTCAGACGCGGAACCCTGCATAATTTGTAAATCAGATTTTCAATCTATGCAGATTGCAGGCATTCTGGCGAAAACGATCGTGGCGATCTGATCTGTTCGGCCGGATCCGGGCAGAGGTCACGCTCTCTTCTCGCGCCGCTGTCCCGCATAATGAAGCTGTGATCGTCTACGGCGTGAACCCCGTCCTCGAAGCGCTTCGAGCGAGCCCGGAGCGAATCCGGTGGATCGGGATTCGGAAGGGATCGAAGGAGCAGCGGCTCGGCCGGCTGGCCGAGGAGGCGAGAAAGGCCGGCGTACCGGTACGTCCGGTCGATGATGCCGCGATCCGCCGGCAGGTGCCGCGCGATGCGGTTCATAACGGGGTGATCGCGGAGGTCGGTGAGGTCGCGCTGGTCGATCCCTGGCCGATCATCAAAGCCGAGTCGACATCGCTCATCGTGATCCTCGACCAGGTGAGCGATCCACACAACGTCGGCGCGATCATCCGGAACGCGGACGCGCTCGGTGCGGATCTGGTCGTGGTGCCGGAGCATCGGAGCGCTGCGCTCAACGCCGCCGTGGTCAAAAGCTCGGCGGGTGCTGCCTCATGGGTACCGGTCGCGCAGGTGACCAACCTGGCGAGACTGCTCGACGATCTGAAGGAGGAGGGATACTGGTCGTACGGGCTCGACGCCGAGGGGCACCCGATCGAGGAGGCGAGGTTCGGTGGCCGGGTCGTGATCGTTCTCGGGAGCGAGGGGAAGGGGCTCCGTCCGAATGTCCGGAAGCATTGTGACGCGGTGCTCTCGATTCCGATGTCGGGTCACGTCGACTCGCTCAACGTAGCCTCGGCGGCGGCGATCACTTTGTGGGAGGTTGCGCGGCAGCGCCGCTCGAGCTCTGCGTGAGATCGTGTACGTCGCGGGTCAGGTCGCCGGGATCGATCGGTTTCAGGTGGTAGCGATTGAAGCCCGCGGCCAGAATTGCGTCGCGATCATCGAGGCGTGCATAGGCTGTCAGAGCGATCGCGGGCAGGGCGGAGGCGTACGTCGGCATCTGCCGGATGCGACGAATCATCTCCTTGCCGTCCTGCTTCGGCATTGCGATGTCGCTGACGATGACGTCGAAGTCGCTCGTTTTTTCGAGCGCATCGATTGCCGCGGCTGCCGAATCGACGGCGACGACAGTGGCGCCGCACTGGCGTAAGAGGACGGCGACGAACGAGCGGACGTCCGGCTCGTCCTCGACGACCAGAACTTTTCTCCCCGTCAGGGGAACCAGATCGCCTTCGTCCTGCGATTCACTATCGGTGAGAATCGCGTCGCTTCGCGGAAGAGTGATCGAGAAGGTCGACCCGCGACCGCGACCGGGGCTTTCCGCTTTCACCTTCCCCCCGTGCGTTTCGATGACGTACTCGACGATCGCGAGACCGAGTCCCAGACCTCCGAACGAACGCGTGGACGAAGCATCGGCCTGGCGGAATCTTTCGAAAATGCGCGGCAGAACCTCCGGATCGATCCCCTCCCCCCAGTCCTGGATCTCGATCGTGACCGAGCTCGGAGTGACGATGGATCGAACCTCGACCCGACCGTTCTCCGGCGAGAACTTGATCGCGTTGGAGAGAAGATTCCAGAATGCCTGCTGAAGTCTTGCCCGGTCGGCCGACACGATGATCCCGTCGAGCGGCTCTGAATCGACGTCGATGGAGACGTCGTGGTGAGCAAACTGAGGAAGTATGGCATCGACAGCGTCCTCGAGAACCGAGCGAAGAGCGACAGGCTGCGGCTCGATCCGCAACTTTCCGCTCGTGATGCGAGAAACGTCGAGCAGGTCCTCGATCAGCTGCGCCTGAATTCTCGCGCTGCGCTGGATTGCCGAGACGGCTTCCTCATACTCTTCGCCTTCTATTCCGATCTCGAGCATTCGGACCCATCCGAGGATGGCAGTCATCGGAGTTCGCAGCTCGTGAGACAGACTCGCGAGGAAACTGTCCTTCGCTCGATTCGCTTCCTCGGCGACATTTCTTTCCCGTCGGGCTTCCTCGAAGAGGCGTGCATTGTCGATGGCGACCGCTGCCTGTGCAGCGAGCCCCCGAACGATCTGTTCCTCGCGGGAGCCGAATCGCGCGGGCTGCGGGTGCGCCAGGATCAGACCTCCGAGAATCTCCCCGGACCGGGAGATCAGCGGCACTCCGAGGTAACTGCGCACCGGGGGATCTTCACGAACAGGGAAGTGATGGGCCGCATCCTCCAGCCGTACGAGCTCGCCGGAGCTGACGGTTCGCCCCAGCGCAGAACCGGGATCGAACGGAAGCGATCCATGCGACAGATCCTCGAGAGACGAGCTCTCCGGATTCGGTATGAAAGCGCCCCAGCGCGCGCCGCAGAGCCTCGTGGATGCATCGACGACCGTCCGGATCACACCCTTCGACAGCAGTTCCGCCGAGATTTCCTGATTCACTCGGGTGATGGTCTCGAGCGTCTCCTTCTCTTCCCGAAGCTCGAGCTCGATTCTCTTGAGCTCCTGAAGACCGAGCACGAACCCGACCCAATGGTTCTCGCTTTCCGGGAGCTGTGCGATTCCCATGAGGACAGGTACCGGAGTACCGTCGACGCGCAGCAGGGTTTTCTCCCACGGCCCGTACTGACCGGTTTTACGCATCAGCGAGAACGCGCGCCGGTCGGCGGGCAGCTGATCGGGGGGCGTCAGTTGTTCCATCGTCAGCGCGTCGGTGGTGTAGACGTCGAGCCCGATCAGATCGAAGAATGCATCGTTGGCATCGATGATCTCCCCCTGTTCGTTTCCGAACGCGATTCCGATGATGTTCGCTTCGACCAATCGCCGCATGCGCCTCTCGCTTTGTTCGAGAAGCTCGTTGGCGTCGCGGAGATCGGAGGCGAGCTGTTCGGCGGAACGACGGGCCTGGGACTGGCTCCGGCTCAGAAGGTACAGAAGAAGGCTGATGAAGAGACCTCCCGCGAGGATCAGCGGTACCTGATCGCGAGGGGAATAGGCGATGAAGGCGAGAGATGGAACGAACTCGAGGATCCAGGTTCTCCCCTCGACCTCGAGAGGCATCGTCGTCCGAAGCGCCTCCGCCCTCGAATCCGCAGCGGACCGTTCCCATTGCGGTGACTGGTAAATCAGTTGTTCGTCTTCGATCGAGCCGTCGTAAACGCGGAAGGCCACCTGCGGACGGATCTCGGTTCCGAAAACGCCGCGGAGAAGATCGGTCACCCGAAAGGGGCTGTGGACGAATCCCTGGAGATTCTCCCTCCGCTCTTCCACTGTTTCCGATGTTCTTTCGCCCGCGTAGACGGGGACGTAAATGAGGAAGCCGGACTGAACGTCATCGTCGATCTCCTGCACGAGCGTGACGCGGCCAGAGGCCGTCGGCTGTCCCGTGTCGCGGGCGCGAACCATCGCGGCTCGCCTGGTGGACTCGCTGAACATGTCGTACCCGATCGCCGCCCGGTTCCGTTCGTCGAGAGGCTCGAGAAAGAGAATCGCATGAAATTCGGGAGCGTCGGTGGCTGGCCAGAACTCGATGTCGCTCAGCCGGGAATGGACGACATTGCCGATATCGAGCTCCTCTCCCTTTCGGATTCTCGCCGAATATCCGACGCCTTGGACTCCGGGGTGCCGGGTTTCCAGGTTGAGTCGCTCGACGTACGACCTGAAGTCCTCCTCGGTGACCTGATCATTCGACGCAAACAGCCCCGCGGTGCCCAGGAGGAGATTCACATGCAGCTCGATTCTGTCCTGAATGCTGTCACGGACGCCCTCGGCTGCATTCCTGATCCGTCTCTGGTCCCGATCCCGGTTGGTCGAGGAGACGTACCACGCGGTGAGCCCGGTTGCGACGAGCGAGGTGATCAGAATGATCGCCGGGATGAACCCCCGGCGCCTGGTATTCGGGCGTTTGTCGTTCTTCTGCATCAGGAAAACCGGGGTTTTGGACAGCAAATTATTGGCCACGGCGGCGAATGAGCCCATCGCGTTCGGCCAGATTTCGAGCCTGCTCCGTCGTACTCACAAGGTGAAGCTCGACGCCCAGAGACCGCGTGGCTTCCCCCAGTGAACGGACTTCCTCGTCCCGGGCCGCTGCAGAGACGTCGCGAATGAAGATCGCACGGACCCGGTCCGGATGAGCGCGAACGACCGATTCGTAGATTTCCGGATCCGCCTGACCGGAATCCCCGATCAGAACGAACGGAAGATCCGGATAGGTCCCGAAGATCCCCTCGATCTGCTCGAGCTTGTGAGCATGATGGTCGGCGTGAATCAGCTTCTCGGAATCGAGTCCATAGTCCTGAAGCAGGATCGGTCCCTGCGGAATGCGGTTCAGAAGAAGAAAGTCGTCGAGCACGTCGTAGAAGTTCCATGGTCCGCTCGAGACGTAAAAGAGGGGATTGACCGCCCTCGTCGATGAAGAACCGTGGCTCAGCTCCACGTAAAAGTCGCCGACGTGCTCGAATGGTGTTCGGGTGCGCGCATTGTGAAAAACCACGCTGCGGAACATCCGGATGTAGCTGGCGGCTCCCGTTTTGACGATGGTGTCGTCGATGTCGCTGATCACACCGAACTCCGCGGAAGGATCGGGAACCAGACATTCCGCGAAGGAGACGGTCTCCTGCGGGGGATGCGGCTCGAGAAGGGTGAGGCGAACAGGCACCCATGGGCCGTGCCGTTCCGACGGACATGGCAGTTCGGCGTCGATGTATCCCTCGTCGTCGGAGCGGACGCGCAGCGTTGCAGGGCCGGCTGATAACTCGACGACCGCTTCCGGAACCTCTGCGCTGGAGACCCGTCGCCATGTTTCGCGCAGGTTTCCGAGCGAGGTTGCTGGCTTCAAACCTCTGGTAATGCTCGGATCGCGGATGACCCGCGCCATGACCCGGATCGTTTCGGTCGTGCCGTAGCCGCGATAGGGGAGAATCATGGGACGGCCCCTCGTGCGACCGGCAAATCGGGCTTCGCTGCTGAGCAGCCTCTCCGCTGCCAGTGCGGTTCGGTGAAGCGTCTTCCGCAACCGGGTCAGATACGAGCCTCCCGCCACTCGTGCCAGAGCCGCTCCGTGACCTTTTCCAGCGAATCGATCTCGGGTGGCCAGCCGGTCCGCACCCGAGTGACCTCGCTCGATACCTGCTGATCGACCATGAGGGCCTCTCCGAACCCTCCCATCGACTGCATCACCTCGAAATGCGGGGTGTGGCGGGTCTCCACATCCTTTCCCAGTGGCTTGCCCAGCTCGACGGCCATCTCGTTGAGCGACAGATGCGTCGAGTCGGTACCATGAAAAATACCTTCGAGCCGCTGCTCCGCGACGGCCGCGTAGAGTCGCGCGAGATCGTCGAGGTGAACCATCGCCCAATGGTTCTCTCCGTCTCCGGCGATCTCCACCGGTTTGCCATTCTCGATCGACTCGAACCAGCCGCGAAGAAGACTTTCTTCGTGGCCGTACACGCAACCTGGGCGGATCACGGCTCCCGTGATTCCTTCGCGGCTCATCTGCAGGACGAGTGACTCGTGTCCCGGCCGCCAGTAAACGATCGGCAGGGGATCGAGCGGCGAGGCCTCGTCGGCGACGTTCTCGCCGGTCGAACCGAAGACCCAGACCCCGGAGGTGTAGATGACATGGCGCTCGTTATCGCCCGCGAGCAGGCCGTCGATCGCTCGCAGGTCGAGATCGATGGCATCGTCGCCGTGAGCTGCCGCCATGTGGATCGCGGTCGGGTGCTCGTCGACGATGTCGCTCAGGCCGGGGAGGTCGGATAAATCCCCTCGCAGGATCGTCGCGCCCATCCGCTCCAGCCGGGAGGCGTCCGTTCCTTCCCGGACCAGCGGGGTGACGGCGTGCCCCCTCCCGATCAGTTCTCTCGTCACGGCGCTTCCGATATAGCCGGTCGACCCTGTCGTCAGAATCTTCATGGCCCGATTCTATCCACCAAGCATGCCCGCACGGGATCGCGGTTGGTCGGGAATGTAGAGTGGAGACGTGACCAGCGGGGACCGGTGAGAACTTCGCGAACTTCACTCCGAATGCGTCCCAGGTTCGCCACATCGCGCCGTGAAGTTCGCGAAGTTCTCACCTGTCCCCGCTTCCCTGTATGGGCAACAGCTCCCGGAGATGTGACCAGCTCGCGTGCAGGAGAGCAGTCGCGATATCCTCGGATTCAAATGGATGGCGCAGCTCCAGGCCACGCCGTGCTGAGCGTCAGTCAGCTGGTCCGGCTCATCAACGTCGATCTCGGTTCGCGGTACGGCACAGTGGCGGTCGAAGGGGAGATCTCGAACTTCACCAGGTCCGGCGCCGGTCATCTTTACTTCACCATCAAGGATCGCGATGCCCAGCTGAGCGTCGTCATGTTCGCGCGCGAGGCGCAGGCGCTCAAATTCGCACCGGAGCAGGGTCTTGCGG
Organism: Acidobacteriota bacterium; assembly: GCA_019347945.1. Lineage (NCBI taxonomy): Bacteria > Pseudomonadati > Acidobacteriota > Acidobacteriota bacterium. The sequence goes on from JAHWKK010000003.1 coordinate 109,713, forward strand.
TCGTGGTGCGCGGAAGGCTGGGGATTTATGCGCAACGGGGATCGTTCCAGCTCAATGCGATCGCGGTCGAGCCCGTCGGGCTCGGCGCGTTGCAACTCGCCTTCGAGCAGCTGCGGAAGAGACTCTCCGAGGAGGGGCTTTTCGATTCGGCGAGAAAGCTCCCGATTCCGATGCTCCCGTCCAGGATCGTGGTCGTTACGAGTCCGGTTGGTGCGGCGATCCGCGATGTCCTCAACGTACTGGGCCGGCGCTTCCGCGGCATCCACATTCAGATCTATCCGGTTCGCGTTCAGGGAGAGGCGGCTGCAGCCGAGATTGCGGCTGCCATTCGTCATCTTTCCACATGGAAGCGGCATGACGTCATCCTCCTCTGCCGCGGCGGCGGATCACTCGAAGACCTCTGGGCATTCAACGAGGAAGTCGTCGCCCGCGCGATCGCGGACTGTACGATTCCGACGATTTCCGGAATCGGGCACGAGGTCGACTTCACGATCGCCGACTTCGTCGCGGATGTGCGTGCGGCGACACCATCGGCAGCGGCGGAGCTCGTGGTGGGAACGCGTGAAGAGATTCAGCTTCGAATCGATCATGCGAGAAGACGGATCGAGCACGTCGTCACGCGCCGGATGGGATCGCTCAGACGCACAGTCGACTCGCTCAGCCTGGAAGGGCGCCTCGGTTCGTTTCCACTTCGCATTCGCGCGATCAGCTCGCGGCTTCAGCGGCGTCAGGCGAGTCTCTACACGCTTCTCGAGAAAGAGGCCCGGACGCTCCGTGCACGACTGGCACGGCTCGATCGCCCTCTCACCGAGTGGCCGTCGAGGGTAGCGCTGCGCGAAAAATGCGGAAGGGTCGATCACCTCACCGAAAGACTTTCGACCAGAATCAGAATCGTCGCGTCCCGGAGACAGCAGGCAGTCGCGGCGCTCGTTGCAACTCTGGAGGCGGTGTCGCCGTTGTCGGTCCTCGCGCGCGGGTATGCGCTGGCGTTCACCAGTCGCGAGGGACGTCGAAAGATCCTGAAGGGCCCGGAGGAGGTCGAGATCGGTGAGCAGATCACCGTACAGCTGAGTCGTGGAAGCCTCGATTGCGCCGTCGAAGGAAAGACGCTCGGAGTCGAGGCGGTGATGCCCGCCGCAGAGCCGGGGATCGACCGGGCCGGGCGGCGCCGCGGCGCTCGAAAGCGAAACAAGGGTGAGCGTTCCATCCAGCAGAAGCTTCCGATCGGAGAGAGATGAAAGAAGAAAACAATCACAAGTTCGAGGAGTCCTTCAGAGAGCTGGAGGACATCGTCACACGTCTGGAGGGTGAAGAGCTCTCGCTCGACGAATCGCTCGCCCTTTTCGAAAAGGGCATTCGACTCAGCCGTTTCTGTCACGAAAAACTCGAGCAGGTGGAGAAGAAGATCGAGCTCATCCTCGCCGACGCCAGAGGCGAACCGAAGATCGAGCCTTTTCCTTCGGAAAGCGACACCACCGGCGGTAATGACCGGAACTGAAAGAGCGACGGATCCGACGGAAGCCTGGATTCGAGCGCGGCGTGAAGCGGTCGATCGCTTGCTCGATCGCGAGCTTCGCCCCGAGGCCGAAGTTCCGGCATCTCTCCATTCGGCGATGCGATATGCCGTCATGGGAGGGGGAAAGCGAATCCGCCCGATTCTCGCGATCGCCGCCTGCGAAGTCCTCGGGGAGGATCCGAAGCCTCGAATGCGGGCCTTCGCTGCGCTCGAGCTGATTCACACGTATTCGCTCGTTCACGATGACCTTCCCGCTCTGGATGACGACACTCTTCGCCGGGGACGCGAAACGACCCACGTCGTTTTCGGCGAAGCCGCTGCGATCCTCACGGGCGATGCGCTGCTGACTGAGGCCTTCCGCTGGCTCGGGACTCCCGTGAGCGGAGTCGATCCGGAGAGACAACTCCGCGCGGTCCGGATCGTCGCCGACGCCATCGACTCGACCGGGATGATCGGAGGTCAGGTCCTCGATCTGGAGAGCGTGAACGCGGGCGAAATGGCGGAAGCGGCCGCGCTCGATCTTCTGGAGTCGATCCACCTCGCCAAGACGGGGAAGCTGATCGTCGCGGCAGTGCTTCTGGGTGGGGTGCTCGGTGGTGCGAATGACGCCGAGCTCGGGGCCCTTCGAAAATACGGCGAGGCAATCGGACTCGCCTTTCAGATCCGGGACGATATTCTCGACGAGGTCGGAAGCACCGAACAGCTCGGAAAAACAGCCGGAAAGGACCGCGAGCAGCGCAAGCTGACCTATCCGGCGCTGCTGGGAATCGAGGGCGCGCGGGAACGGCTCGCGAAGGCGACCGAGAACGCATATGCTGCCGCCAGCGAGCTCGAGCAGCCCGATGGCCCGCTGCACGGCCTCGCCGAACTGATTGCCAGCCGCGAAAACTGAAATGGAGCGAGCTGGTCGCCTGAGTTGAGCTCTATGGAACCGTCGAAAACGTCGTCGAGAAAAACCTCCGGAAAACCGATCGAAGTCGAGTTCGTCGTCCTTCACTACACGGCGGAGACCCTCGAAGCGACGCTCCAGATTTTCTCCAGCGCGGATCCGAAAACCGGAGCGCATCTGGTCATCGCTCCCGACGGGCGGGTCTTCGAGACGACCGCATGCTGGGATGGCGACGCGATCGCGGCGCCTCACGCCGGGCGGAGCCGCTGGAACGACGGAGCGAGGCTCTGGGAGGAGTTCAACGATTTCTCCCTCGGGATCGAGATCGTCAACAGCAACGGCAACATCCTCGAGTACACCGACGCGCAGTACGAAGCGCTGGCCGCCGTGCTGCGTCATCTCGGCGAGGCCTATCCGGCGCTCCGCGACCCGGGACGGATCGTCGGCCACGAACAGATCGCCGGCTGGCGCGGGAAGGCCGATCCCGGCGCGAAGTTCGACTGGGGCCGGCTCTACTCCGCAGTGTACGGCGAGTCGCCGCAGCCCGAACGGCGAGCGTCGACACCGCCGGCTCTCGTGGATGCACTCGCGGTCTTCGAGGGGGCGGCACCGCGCGCTCCCCAGGAAAACGCCGGCTACTGGCGGGCCGTCAACTATGTCCTCGAAAAGTCGGTCGCTCTGCTCCACCAGGCGGATCCCGACAAGCCGGCGGCTTGACGGCTCAATCTCCCGCAGGATGAGCTGAATCTCCGTGGCCCGGCCAGGCGGGAGGAGGCAGCTGACGCTCCATCTCGTGGCGACGGATCAGTCCCGGCGGCAGCGGAGTATCGGGAAACTCCCGAGTCATGGCTCCAGGCTGATCGAAGTAGGTCTGCTCGATGTAGGCGGCCTCGAGGCGCTGGAGCGGATTGAGCGGCCTCGAGTTGAAGATCGCCATCGGAGTTGCGATCCAGACGGCTGCGCCGAACGCCATCCAGGCGAGATGCCGGGCTCTGCGCCGCCGCGGCGTGGTCCCGAACGCCACCGCGACCAGAAGCGCGAGGACGATCATCCTTCCGACCAGAGGCGGAGCGATCAGATCGGTCCAGACCGGCACGGAGAGGTCCCGCAGAAGGAGACGCCCCGAGAGACTCACCCACGGGAAGGGAATCTCCGGCGGAACGAATGAGAACCCGAACGTCGTGATCGTGACGGCCGCGGCCGAAGCGCCGATGAGCGCCGTCTCGAGCCGGTTGAAGGGGGAGTAGACCATCGGAAAGACGAGGAGCGGGATCACCGGAACCAGATACCTGAGGCCGACGCCCCAGCCGCCGTGCCAGTTCGGGTAGCCGGAAAGTACGAGCAGCAGGAGTACCGGCGCAACCAGAAGCGTGACGATCGCGGCTCCCGGCAGCCGGCGCCGCGCGCGGGTAATCCAGAGCGGCAGCATCAGCAGAAAGGGCGACATCAGGAGGAGTCCGCGCGACGGGCTGAGAAGCTCGGCGACGAGATTCGAGGCCGATGGAAATCCGATACCGAAAAAGCCCGACTCCGCCAGCTCCCTGAACTGATCGAAGCGTTCGTGACCGGAGGAGACGGCGACGAAGCTTCCGAACGTCAGTTTCTGATAGAGGGCGAGGATGATCGCGAAGGGAGCTCCTCCGGCGATGACCGTGGCGGCACGCCTCCACTCCCCGGTCACGAGGAGCCCCGCGAGAAAGACGGCGATCGGAACCGCGGTCGTGTACTCGTTGAGAACAGCGACTCCGCAAAGAGCTCCCGCACCGAGTGCACGCCAGAGCGAGCCTTTCCACGCCGGGAGATAGAGGAGAGCCCACGCCCCGAAGACGCAAAGGGCCGAGAGGGCGTGCGAAAAGAAGAGCAGCCCATAGGCGAACAGCGGGGTCGCGAAGAGCAGGGCTGCCACGGTCAGGGCAATCCGACGTGGCCTCGCTCCGGTTTTTCCGGCGGCATACGCCAGCAGCGCGCCGAGAAGAAGAAGAGGAATGGTCGAGGTCCAGATGCGGCAGAGAAACAGAGAGGTACGGAGGGTCGCCGGACCGGGTGGTCCGATCATCGCGTGCGCGAGTGCGTATGCAGGGATGGCGAAGAAAGAACCGCCCGGCGCCTTGTTGGAGTAGCGGCGGCCGTCGATCTCCGAGATGTCCTCGAGCCTGGGACCGAGAAGCGGCAGAAGCCAGGAGATCTCGGGCGAGCCGCGCTCGACGATCGAGCTCGTTGCGGCCCATCGGCTGAATTCGTTTGGCGAGACGAAATGAGGATAGACCGGCACGACGAGCAGTGCGATGAGCGCGTAGCATGCGACGCTCAGAAGCCCCGCGGCTAGACCGAGCCGTACGTTTCGCGTCATTGATCTCGCCTCCCGCGCGAGCTCGCGCCAAGTCTTCTCAGCGCCTCGGTTCGCTCCCGGCGGAGGTTTTCGAGCTCCCGCTCGACACGCGCGGACTCTTCATGCCGCCCGCTCCTGGTCAGGTACTCGATCTCATCACGCAGAAGCCCCTCGCGAAACTCGACTCCTCCCGGGAGAAGTGCGAGCGGCTGGTTGCGGGCGATGAGATCGCGGTACTGCTCGCGCCCGTCGAGCGAGTTCGCTCCGCAGACATAGACGAGTCCGGTGACGAGAAGGAACCAGACCGAAATGACCGGCGCGGCGGCCGCAGGCCGATCGAGAATCCGGAGGAGTGAGAACGCGAGAAGAGAGAGTCCGATCAGGGTGACGACCAGGAAAGTGACGACGGTCAGACGGAAATCGGGAGGAACGGACGCGAGGGGTGCGAATTTCCCGGGAAGAGCGAGAAGCGCCTGCTTCTGCATCGTCCACAGCTCGGAGGGGGTGTAATAGCGGGCGAGCGAAATGCGATCCGTTGCGAAGAAGAGCGTCATCGTCCAGAACGTGCAGACTGCCACGATCGGGACGGAGATCGGGCGTCGCACTCTCGAAAGGAAAACGGCGAGGCCGATCACGACGAAGACCGTGCTGTTGAGAAAGCGTCTCTGCCCGAACGCAGTTGAACCCCAGAAGGTTCGTTCCATCGTGGCGTTGATGAACCATTGCGCCGCGAAGAAATAGAGCGCCGCGAGCGCCAGACGGCGGTCGTCCCGGAAAAGAAGAATCAGCCCGATGATCGCCACGAGGACGACAGGCGCCCACGGCACGAGGCCGTGATACCAGGAGAAGAGTGGCTCCCAGGTCCACACTTTCTCGAAAGCGGCGAAAGGTGCCGCCCGGCTCCCGCCCGTCAGAAATCCGGCGGGTGTTCCGTAAATGAACCAGCTCGCGACCAGCTGGGGGAGAGCCGCGAGGAGAGCTCCGGCTGGCAGCAGAAGCGACAACCGGAGCATGAGCGACCTGGAGATCCACGGAATGAGAATGAACGGTACGAGGGCGATCGCGAGGTTCTGGGGCCGCACGATGAAAGCGAATCCGATTGCCAGCCCGGCGAGAAAGATCCTGGACCTGCGGGAGTCTTCTCTCAGTGAAAGGGCGGCAGCCACGGCCAGAGCGCAGGCGAGCGCCGAGACGGCGTGAGACATGGTCGAGTGGCGAAGCGAGTACCAGAGCAGAGGCGTACCGAACCAGGTCGCAATGGCGGCCGCGCCCGCCGCTTCTCCGGAGCTGAATCTCGCCGCGATCCGGACACTCACCAGAAGGGCGAGCAGGCCGGCGAACGCCGAGGCCGTCACGACCCCAACGTTGTAGGGGAGGGAGAATCCATCGCGCGGAAACGATCCCGCCCCGAGTCCTCGCACTCCGTCGGCCAGTGCCATGGAGGGGAGCCAGTAGACCGCCGTCCCGATCGTCCAGTGATTTCCGAGAAAACCGGTGGAGGTCACCTCTTTGTGGAGGATCCGTCCCTCGACGATCATTCCGAGACGATCCCATTCGTCGTAGAAGAGGAGGTCGCGATCGACCCACATCGAAGGGAGATAGCTGTAGTAGCCGGCACCGTCGGGCAGGACGAGGCCGGGCGTCAGCCAGATCAGCGAGAGCAGCCAGGTCAGCGCCACGACGGCGCCGGCCCGGGCGAGCCGGAACCTCGAAGTGGTCCGGGCACGGGCGCGCCCTCCTTTCGGGCGCCGGCTTTCGACGGGATCGGGCAATGAAGTTCTCCGCGCGAAGTGTATAGGTGTGCAGGGGTACGGCGATGTAGTGCAGTTAGTCACGCGGGCATGACTCCTGGATCGCTCCAGCCCTCGTTCTCCCAGGGTGGAACATCCCGCGGAGCATCTCCGTTGTCGCTTTTCACTCCAACAAGTGTCGGTTCATCTGATACTTCCGACACCGAGGTGAACAGCGTGGCAAACAGGAAAATGGCGAACATTCTCGATACGATTCATTCACCGGCCGACATCCGGATGCTGAATCTCCGGCAGCTCGAACAGCTGGCCGGGGAGATCCGCGAGCGAATCGTCGATGTCGTTTCCGAAAAGGGCGGACATTTCGGCGGCAATCTCGGAGTGGTCGAGCTGACGCTCGCCCTTCACTACGTCTTCGATACGCCGCGGGACCAGCTCGTGTTCGATACGGGACACCAGAGCTATCCTCACAAGCTGATCACGGGGCGGCGCGAGCGATTCCACACGATCCGCCAGCACGAAGGGATCTCGGGTTTCTGCAAGCGCGAGGAGTCGATCTACGACGTGTTCAACGCCGGGCATGCTTCGACTTCGATCTCGGCGTCGCTCGGAATCGCGGTTGCGCGCGATTTCCGGAACGAGGATTACCGGGTCGCCGCGGTCGTCGGTGATGGAGCGCTGTCCGGAGGGCTGGCATTCGAGGGCTTGAATCAGGCGGGACATCTGAAGCGGAAACTTTTCCTGGTTCTCAACGACAACGACCTCTCGATCTCGACCAACGTCGGCGCGATCTCGGGCTATCTCAATCAGATCATCAAGGGACAGAAGTACAACGCGCTCAAGGACCTGGCCAAGGGCGTCATGGACCGGATCCCGCTGGTCGGCGATCGAATCCACGGGCTCGCCTCCGACATGGAGGAGGTCCTCAAGAACATGACGGTTCCCGGGCTGCTCTTCGAGGAGCTGGGCTTCAAGTACATCGGGCCGTACGACGGCCACGATCTCAAGCTGCTGATCGACATCTTCGAAAAGCACAAAGACTACGACGGGCCGATCATCTGCCACGTGATCACGATGAAGGGAAAGGGCTACGAGCCGGCGGAGGTCAAGCCGATCTGGTCGCATGGCGTCACTCCTTTCGACAAGGCTTCGGGCGTGGTTCACAAGTCGACCAATCCGGCGCCGCCGAAATACACCGGAGTCTTCGCGGAGACGCTCATCGAGCTCGCATCGAAGGATCCGAAGATCGTCGCCGTCACGGCAGCGATGCCGGAGGGGACAGGGCTCGACAAGTTCTCAAAGGAGTATCCCGATCGAACATTCGACGTCGGAATCGCGGAGGAGCACGCCGTGACCTTCTGCGGAGGAATGGCGACGCAGGGGATGAAGCCGGTCGCCGCGATCTATTCGACATTTCTGCAGAGAGCGTTCGATCAGACCTTTCACGACGTCGCGATCATGGACCTTCCCGTCGTGTTCGCGATGGACAGAGCCGGAATCGTCGGAGCCGACGGCCCGACCCATCACGGAATCTACGACATGGCATATCTCCGGATTCTTCCGAACATGATCTGCATGGCGCCGCGCGATGAGAACGAGCTGAGACACATGCTCAAGACCGCGCTCGAGACGGGGCATCCGACCTCGCTTCGCTACCCCCGCGGAGAGGGTGTCGGGGTGGAGATGGACGCCGAGCTCCGGTCGCTGCCGATCGGCAAGGGCGAGGTGATGAGAGAGGGCTCGGCGGCCACGATTTTCGCAATCGGCGCGGAGGTGTGGCCGGCGATGGAGGCGGCCGACCTGTTGTCTCGCGAAGGAATCGAGGTCACGGTCATCGACGCGAAATTCATCAAACCGCTCGATGAAGAGCTGATTCGTCGTTACTGCATCCCCGGTGCGAAGGTAGTGACGGTCGAAGAGGGCTCACTCGCCGGAGGATTCGGTTCCGCGGTCATGGAGAAGATTCAGGAGCTCGGCATTCACGGGGTGGAGATCGACAGAATCGGGGTGCCCGACGAGATCGTCCATCACGGATCGCAGGGGGTCTTGCGCGCGCAGTTCGATCTGCATCCCGAGGGAATCGCGAGCCATGTCCGGGACCTCCTCGATCGCGAAACGAGCCAGCCTCGGCCGCGCGTCGCGAACGACTGACGCGAATGGATGGGGGCTCGTGAACGAAGAGGCGCGCGAGCGCATGACGTCAATAACGGCCAACCGCCAGATTCTTCGCCCGCGCTCTGCCGGGCTCAGAATGACGAATGTTGTGTTTGCGCGAAGCGACGATCATGGACGAATGTTTGCTCTCGCGAACCCACGCCCTCGTCATCCTGAGCAATTGACCGACGCTACGCGCCGGTGAAGCGGAAATGAAAATCGGAGCCCGCAAAACTCCGCACCCCATACTCAAACCGGCGTCGTCCCGAGCGGGCGGTCGGGTGGGCAAGCGAGGGATCTTGCAGGTTGGGACATCAGCCCAAGCGAAGCGCTGCAAAAGGTCGAAGTCCACGCATTTCGTGGTCGTTTCATTAGGAGCAATTGACCGACGCTACGCGCCGGTGAAGCGGAAATGAACATGGGGGAGCACCGGAGAAAGGGCGATGTTGGGTCGGCGCTTCGCTTGGATTCACTGTACTCGCTCTGGAGGTCCCTCGCCTGCCCGCCCGCAGGTACGCCGAATCAAACCGATCCGCAAGTTCGCCGCCCGCTCGGGACGACGGGGCGGGGAGAGGGGTTTGTCGAGGCTTCAATCCGGCGTCTGGTCCGGCGTAATCTGCGGCATTCGAAGCCATACGCCGGGACGATGCAGTCACGTCACAATGCCTCCTCCGCCCCGGTCGTCCCGCGCCGGTGGTCGGGCGGGAAAGCGAGGGACCTCTCATGAAAGTACAGTCAGACCAAGCGGAGCGCCCATCGAACCGGCAGTTCATCAGGAGCCGCCGAAGGACGGCGAAGGATCCGGGGAAGGCTCGTGAGTCAGGTCGATCAGGAAGTGATTACCTGAACTTCCGACGTGATGCAGTGGGGGTCGTCGTCGGGACAACCGGTGTCGTGCTCGAACTGGATGGTCGTGTGAGTGATCCCGTACTCCGCCTGCAGTAGCGTGGTTGCCCGTTCGAGAATGGAGGCTGTGCTCGCCAGCGAAACGTCTCCCAGCTTCAGGTGACACGACAGCGCCGGTCGGGTCGGCGCGATCGCCCAGATGTGAACGTGATGGACATCGAGCACGCCCGGCTGCGAAGCGAGCCGCGTCGTGATCTCGTCGGGATCGATTCCATCCGGAGTCCCCTCGAGGAGAAGGTTGATCGTCTCTTTCAGAATGCCCCAGGCGCTCCAGAAAATGAGGATTGCGATGAGGCCGGTCACGATCGGATCGAAAATCGAGTTGCCGGTGAACCGGATCAGGAGTGCAGCGACGATCACTCCTGCCGAAGAGAGGGTATCGCCGAAGAGATGGACGGTCGCGGCGCGGATGTTGATGTCGTCTGCACTCTCCTTCCGCAGCCACAGCGTGATCGCGACATTCAGCAGGATGCCGATTGCGGCCACCCAGATCATCGTGAAGCTGTCGATCGCCTCCGGCTGCCGGAAGCGATGCCACGCCTCGACCAGGAGGTAAATCGTGAATGCGACCAGGAATCCTGCGTTGACGAAGGCGGCGAGAATTCCGGCGCGCTGGTAACCGAACGTTTTCGACTGGCTCCGCGGAAGCACCTCGAGCCAGACGACGAAGAGCGCGAGCAGCAGAGCGACCGAGTCGGTGAGGTTGTGAAGAGCGTCTCCGACCAGCGCGAGTGCATTCGCCAGAATGCCGGCAACCAGCTCCACGACGACGAAGAGCACCGTCGCGAGAGCAGACACTTTCAGCTTGAGGCTGACCGTCGTCGGATGATGATGATGTCGAGGCATCTCCCTCGGTTAATCCGGGAGGTGATTCGATTATTCGCCCGCCGCCTTCTTTCGCATCTCCATCGCGCGGTAGCCGATGTCTTTACGGTAAACCGCGCCGTCGAATTTGACGGCGGCAGCGGCCTTGTAGGCTTTCGTCAGAGCTTCCGACATTGTAGCGCCACGACCGCAGGCGGTGATGACACGGCCGGCGACGTTGATGAAGTTGCCGTCATCATCCTTTCCGGTGGCGGAGTGAAAGTACTCGATACTCGGATCCTCGAGATTCGGGACCGTGACCGGAACGCCGTTCGGCGCCGGACCGGGATAGCCGGACATTGCGACGACGACTCCTGCTGCCGCCTCCTTCTTCCAGCTGAGTTTGGTATCGCCGAGATTCCCGTCCGCCACCTTCACCATCACTTCGGCAAGATCGCTTTCGAGCCGCATCATCTGCACCTGTGTTTCCGGATCACCGAACCTGCAGTTGAACTCGAGGACCTTCGGTCCGGCGGGGGTGAGCATGATGCCCGCGTAGAGGCATCCCGTGTACGGCCGGCCTTCTTCCGCCATCGCCTGAACGGTCGGAATCATGACCGTCTTCATGATCTCGGCCGCGAGCTCGCCCGGCAGAATGATCGCCGGTGAATGAGCGCCCATACCCCCGGTATTGGGACCCTCGTCGCCGTCGAGCGCCTTCTTGTAATCCTTGGCGGGAGAGAGGGGAACGAGTTTCTTTCCGTCGGTGAGCACCATGAAGGAGAGCTCTTCCCCCTCGAGAAACTCTTCCACGACGAGCCGGCTGCCGGCGTTGCCGAACTTCCGTTCGTCGAATACGACCTTCGCGTAGGCCTCGGCTTCCTTTTTGTCATTGACGATCGCGACGCCCTTGCCACCGGCGAGTCCGTCGACCTTCATGACCAGCGGAAACTTCTTTCCGATTCCGTCCATGGTCTCATCCACCGAGGAGTAGACATGCGATGCCGCGGTGGGGATGCCGTACTTGACCATGAACTCCTTGGAGAAGACCTTCGAGCCTTCGATCTCGGCCGCGAGCTTGGTCGGGCCGAAGATGCGGAGATCCCGCTTGTGAAACTCGTCGACGATCCCGAGCGTCAGTGGAAGCTCCGGTCCCACCACGGTCAGATCGATCTTCAGCTTCTCGGCGAAGTCGAGAAGGTCCACCACGTCGGCCACACCGATCGGGACGCAGTCGGCGATCTCGGCGATACCCGCGTTTCCGGGTGCGACGAAGATCTCGTCCACCAGCGGGCTCTGGCGAAGTTTCCAGGTGAGAGCATGCTCGCGCCCTCCGTTACCGACGACGAGAACACGCATCGACAATCCTCCAGTGACAGCGGTGGAACAACCCTGAAAGTTTAATCGAACGGGCCCGGATCGTACAAATTAACGTGAGTCATTATTGTCAGGAGACAGGATTCAGGAGACAGGATTCAGGATCCAGGAGCCGGGACCGACCGGGGGCGCGAGGAGCCGGGATTCAGGAGCCGTGCGGAAACGGTCCGAATCCTGAATTCTGTCTCCTGAGTCCTGTCTCCTGATCCTGTCTCCTGAATCCTGTCTCCTGAATCCTGTCTCCTGAATCCTGTCTCCTGAATCCTGTCTCCTGCACATCAGCGGCTGCGAAGGGCCGAATCGATCAGCCGGTCCCATTTCGACTTGAGCTCCCGCACCTGGCGTCGAAGGCCGGCGACCCCGCCCTGGGGCGGTGCAGGGAAATCGAGCGCGAGAACGGGGCTGTCGTATTGGGCAACCGACGCGACGGGCTGCCCGTTGCGGATGTCGACGATGTTGCGGCTCGTGATTTTTCCGAGGCTGACGTCGCTGAGAAGAGGGGTGTAATAGAAGCATCCTTCGAAGTAGAAGTGCGTCACCTGGCTCCATCGCGACCGGCCCCGTTCCAGGATCCGCTCTCCCCCGTGGAAGAGATTTGCCGACCAGATCAGTGCCTGTCCTCTTTTCACGTTCAGAGTCTTCCGCTCCAGTCCGGACGAGAGCATCAGTTCCGCGACGAACTGCTCGTAAAGCGGATAGTGCTCGTATTGCTGCTGTTGGGTGCTGGCCCTCAGACCGAGGTCTTCGAGTGTATAGAAGGGGAGCTCCTGGCTTCGCGGATAGTAATGAAGCGGCCCGTTGCCGCCATCGATGTCCTCGAGGGCGACCCAGACGCCGCACATGAATCCGGGGGGGAAGGAGTGAAAATGGATGGTATCGCTGTGAGTCGCCTGCTCGGAGCCCTTGCAGAAGTTGAGCGTCTGAAAGGGGATGGGGCGACGCTCGTAGAAGATCTCCAGAAGGTCGACCACACGCTTCGATGCGGCAATTCTGCGGATCCGCTCGTTGACGGTCCAGCCGTCCTGGATCCGGGTCTCATCCGAGAAATAGGGACCGGTGTCGTAGGCGAAACGGGGCGCGATCTCGACGGGGAGCGCCTCGAGGTCGTTGGGATCGAGTATCGGGTCGATGACGACGTAGCCGTCGGCCCGGTAGTCGCGAACCAGGCGCTCGGTCTCCGGGTCGAGGTTCTTCGCTGCGAGCTGCTGCTCGAAGTCGGGTCCCTCGAACCACGGGCGCACCGGGCCGAGCTGTTCTGCTGTGAGGGGACTCACGCCGGGTACAAACCGGCCGCAGGCCGGGAGGATTTCTTTCCGGACTGTCGGGATCTCGGTGGCTTTTTCGCGGTCCGGCCGTTGATAGAGGTCACAATGGGATAACGTCCGACGCCGGAAAGCCCGATCCGCAGAGGCGGTTGTAACATTTCGGGGGCTGATCGACTCTGTCTGAATGTCATGGGTGAAGCCGAACCAAAGCGGGAGTTTCAGGAAGACCATGAGAGCGCCATGGCGGATGAAGAGGTCGTCGCGGCGGTTCTCTCCGGAAACACTCCGCTGTATGAGCTTCTGATGCGGCGGTACAACCAGCGGATCTACCGGACGGTTCTCGGAATCATCGGACGGCCGGAGGACGCTGAGGACGCCGTCCAGCATGCCTGGCTCGAGGCATGGCGGAATCTCGGATCGTTCGAGCGAAGATCCTCCTTCCCGACCTGGGTCACCCGGATCGCCGTGAACTCCGCGTTCGGGCGGATCAGGCGGGAGGGGAGGGCGATCGAGCTGGCGACTCCCGATCGGAGCCGCCCTGAATCCGAATCCACGACACCGGAGGTGTTGGCGATGTCTTCTCAGATGCGAGAGATTCTCGAGAGGGAGATTCTCGGCCTCCCACGCGACTACAGAATCGTCCTCGCACTGCGCGATGTCGAAGGGATGTCGACCGCGGAATGTGCGGAGGCGCTCGATGTGACGGAGGGCGTCGTCCGGACCCGCCTCCACCGTGCGCGGGCGATGCTGCGCGAGCGACTCGAGAAGCTCGGAACCTGTGAGATGGCCGCGCTCATGGCGTTCGCAGGGCATCGCTGCGACAGAGCTGTGACCAGCGTGCTGAACGCAATCAGCAGTGAATCGAAAACGCGTTGATACTCAACCGTCGACCAACACAAGGAGGAGATTCGAAATGAATGATCATATGAGCCGTCAGGCGTTCCAGCTTCTGCGATTCGGTTTCATCGTTGCGCCGCTCGTTGCGGGACTCGACAAGTTCTTCAATGTGCTGACCGACTGGGAAAAATACCTCGCACCTTTCATTCCTTCGATGACGGGCCTCTCCCCGTCGGCGTTCATGACGATCGTCGGTGTGGTCGAGATCGTCGCCGCCATCGTCGTCGCAGTGAAGCCGAAACTCGGAGGCCTTCTCGTCGCGGGCTGGCTCCTCGGAATCATCGTGAACCTCATCGCGGTCGGCGGATATCTCGACATCGCCCTTCGCGACGTCGGCCTGATGATCGGAGCGCTCGCGCTGTACCTCCTCGCTCGCGCCTCGGAGACGCAGGCTCCGGCCGAAGCGCGGCACTGATCGGAGCGCACGAGTCGAATCCAGCAGGCAGATCACTCTCGGAGGATAGAATCGGCTTTCGTGAGCCCCGGAACGAGAGTGATGATGTATACCGATGGAGCGTGCAGCGGAAACCCCGGACCGGGAGGGTGGGCAGCGCTGCTGCGATGGAACGATCACGAGAAGCTCGTCTCGGGAGGCGATCCCTCCACGACCAACAACCGGATGGAGCTGCTCGCCGTGATCCAGGGATTGCGCAGCCTCAAAAGGGGCTGCTCGGTCCGGATCGTGACCGATTCGCGCTATGTGATGGACGGAATGACGAAGTGGCTCGCCGGCTGGCGCCGGCGAGGATGGAAGACCGCTTCGAAGGCGCCGGTCAAGAATCAGGATCTCTGGGAGAGTCTCGATCGGGAGATTTCGCTGCACGAGGTCGAATGGGAGTGGGTGCGAGGTCACTCGGGCCATGAAGAAAACGCGCGGGTGGATGAGGCCGCGCGTGCGGCCATTCCGTTTTGAGAGTCGGGTAAAGCTGGAACCGGAATGAGGCGTGCACCACTGCTGACGCGCATGACGTAGAATGACCGGCGCTCCGGGTGCTGGCTGCTCGACGGCGTGCATTTCGACGACCCGACATGAAAATTGGTGAAATGATCAGGGAGGATCTGATCCTCCCGGAAGTTCGTTCGTCCCGCAAAGATGACGTGATCCGCGAGCTGGCCGGTTTTCTCGCGTCGAGCGACGACCGCGTAACAGCAGCCGATGTGACGCGGGTGCTTCTCGAGCGGGAAAAGCAGGGCTCGACCGCGCTCGGAGAGGGAATTGCCGTTCCCCACGGAAAGCTCAGCTCGGTCGACGAGTTGGTCGCATGCCTCGGAAGATCGCGCCGCGGGGTCGACTTCGGAGCCGCCGACGGGAAGCCCACACACTTCTTCTTCGTCATCGTCGCACCTCCCAGCTCGGCCGGTGACCATCTGAAAGCTCTCGCGCGCATCAGCCGGGTCTTCCGGGATGGTTCGATTCGCGACCGGCTGATGGAAGCAGAGACCGCGGAAGAGATGCGGAACGTGATTGGAGAGGCCGAGGGCGACGGGTCACGGTAGTCCCGTCACGCAGCGGCCCCATACGGATGGCGAGACGCGCGGAATGGCAGCCGGGGGATGCCCGGCACCAGTCCACGTGGCGGCTTGTGGCCCGCGACGTCGGAGCGCTCCAGGTTCTGATCGGGCTCGGCATGCTTCTGCCGGCGCTGGTGGCCCTCATCTATGGTGAGATTCATACCGCGATCGCCTGTGCGCTGGCGTCGGCTCTGACCGCCGGCTGCGGCGCGCTCGCCGCACGCAAATGGCGCGACGTCGGAGATCCGGAGCGCCGGCACGCGATGATCATCGCGGGTCTCGGGTGGCTCGTCAGCGCAATATTCGGGGCGATTCCTCTGACGCTCACGGCGTGGATCACACCGGATTCGGTGGCGCAGTCGTTCGTTCCCCCGGGAGAGACGTATCGTTCGAGCCTCCTGATCTTCCGTAACCCTCTTCACGCCCTTTTCGAAAGCATGAGCGGTTTCACGACCACGGGATTCACGATGACCGTTCACGAGCCGTCGATCGGCCGCGGTCTTCTCTTCTACAGATCTCTGATGCAGTGGATCGGTGGAGTCGGAGTGATCGTCCTTTCTCTGGCGGTGACGCCGCGTCCTCGTGCGGTCGGCGAGCTCGAGCTCTATCACTCGGAAACCGCTGGTATGAAGCTGCGGCCGACCATCCTCGGAACTGCGCGTGCCATCTGGAAGATCTACGCCGCGATGACGCTGCTGGTGTTCGTATGGCTGTTCGTGTCGACGCTGCTGATTCTTCCCGGCTACGGGCTCGAGCCGACTCTGTTCAATTCCGTGAACCACGCGATGACCGGCATCGCCACCGGAGGCTTCAGTACGCTGGATCGCAGCATTGCGGATTACGAGTCTCCGGCGATGGAGATGGTCCACATGGTGCCGATGATCCTCGGCGTCATCGCGTTTCCGTTGTACTACGCCTTTGTACGTCGCCGGCGTCTGCTCGTCTTCTGGAAGGATCCGCAGTTTCGCCTGATGGTCATGATTCTCGCCGTGATGATTCCGACTGGATTTGTCCTTCTGGTGGGCGCGCCGGCAGTCGACGCGCCCGCGCGCACCGCAGCGTTTCAGATGGTGAGCGCGTTGTCGGGCACCGGATGGTCGACCTCCGACCTTCAGCAATGGAGCGCTCCTGCGCTGCTTCTGATGGCGCTCGGAACGATGGTTGTTGGCGGTGCTGCCGGGTCGACGTCGGGAGGGCTCAAGCTGATTCGCGCCTACGTTCTGCTCCGCGCAGCCATGTGGCGCGTCCGGAAAGTGTTTCTCCCTGCAGAGGCGGTTATTCCGTTCCGCGTGGGAGAAAAGAATATGACGTCTCAGGCAATGCAGCGGGAGGTCGCCGATGCGGCCGTGTTGTCGTTTCTCTATCTCGTGATGATGGCAATCTCGATGGTCACCACGGTTGCGCTTGCAGGTCCCGAGTTCACGACCGCCGAGGCGATCTTCGACAGCGTGTCGGCGCAGGGAACCGTCGGTCTCTCCACCGGAGTCGCCAATCCCGACATGCATGTGGTTCTCGAAGTAATGTACATCCTGCAGATGTGGACCGGCCGGCTCGAGATTTTCCCCGTCATCATCCTGTTCGGCGCTCTGGTTTCCAGAGCAATGAGGCGCTGAGCGATGTATGTGATCATCGTAGGAGCGGGAGAAGTCGGTAGAACTATCGCGCGGCTTCTCGTCGAGGAGGGACACGAGGTCGCCGTCGTCGAGCTCGACGAAGAGCTCGCTCGCAGACTCGATTCGTCGCTGAATGCACTGGTGGTTCAGGGATCAGGGATCAGCTCGTCGATTCTGCAGCATGCCGGTGTCGAGCGTGCCGATCTGCTGCTTGCCGTAACGAGTACGGACGAAGTGAATCTCATCGCATGCATGACCGCTCGCAAGTACGGAAGCGAGCGGCTGCGCGTCGTCGCTCGAGTACGGGAATCACGCGACGTGGTGGGTGAGCTGGCACTGAGCGCCGAGGATCTGGGACTCGATGCTCTCATCAGCCCGGAGCAGGCCATCACCACCGCCACCATCGAGGATCTCGAATACGCCGGCGGCGGGGAGATGCGAGAGCTCGGCGGCGGCCGTCTGATGCTGGTCGGGATGATGCTGTCGGAGGACTCGCCGCTCGTTCACGAAACTCTCGAGGAGCTGAGGGAGGACTTTCCGGGTGAATTTCTCGTCGTCGGAGTCCAGGGAGAGGATGGCCGGATCCCGAGCGGCTCCGACCGTCTGCGTCCAGCAGACCGCGCTTTCGTCCTGGCGCCTCCGGGCTACCTGACCGAGCTCGCGATTCTCTCCGGAACTCCGTGGTACCACGTCCGGCGGGTACTGATCGTCGGATGTGGCAATACCGGTCTCGCGCTCGCCCGTGTGCTCGAGGAGAGAGAATACGAGACGACCATCATCGAAAAAGACGGGGATCGTGCCGAGCATCTCTCGCACGTGCTGGCGGACGCGCTCGTGCTTCAGGGCGACGGAAGCGATCCGGAGTTCATGCGAAGTCGAATCGAGCGCGGCCGCATCGATGCGGTCGTCGTGCTCCTCAAGGATCCCGAAAAGTCGGTGCTCATCGGTATATTCGCAAAGTCCCTCGGTGCGAGAAAAGTGATCGTTCGCTGCGATAAGCCCGCCTATGCGCGTCTCGCAGGAAACCTCGGGATTGATGCGGTCATCAGTCCAAAACGGGCCATGACCGATGCCATTCTCCGTTACGTCCGAAGCGGCCGGATCGAAGCGACGCTGCTGCTCGGCGAACAGGTTGCCGAGATCATCAGGTACACCGTGGCGGAAAAACCGAAAAACAGGGAAATCCTCGAGAAGCCGCTGCGCGCGCTCACTTTCCCGGAAGGATCCCTCGTCGGAGCCGTGATCCGGGAGGGGCAGATGTTTCTCGGATCCGGCGACACCGTTCTGCGCGCGGGCGACGAGCTGTTCATGGTCACCCTGCGCGACGTTCTCGGCGAAGTGGAACGGTTTCTCGCCTGACCGCGCTCTCGGAGACGGCACGGCGGTTTTGACTAAACTGATCGGCGGAACGCGATCAGATGGAGAGCCCGATGCCTGTTGACAATGAATTCAGTGAGGCCGTGAACAGACTCTCGAGGACGTTTCTGGAGTCCGTGACGACATATCTGCCGCAGCTGCTGGGTGGACTGCTCGTGCTCGTCGTCGGCGTACTGCTGGCGTGGCTGCTGCGCGCGATCGTCGTCCGCCTGTCGGGCGGGCTCCACCGATGGCTTCCTCAGACATTGCGCCGCTCGGGTGAGCCCGGACGCCTGGCGAAGCTCATCGGCGCGATCATCTTCTGGGTCGTTCTGCTGCTCTTCGTGACGGCGGCCATCCACATCTGGGGGCTCACGATCGTGGCGGACTGGCTTGCCCGCATCGTCGCCCATCTTCCCTCCATTGCCGCGGCGGCCCTGATCGTCGTTCTGGGCGTGCTGCTCGGACGCTTTGTTCGCGACCTCACGCTCGGTGCTGCGTCGAAGCTCGAGTACCGCGCGCTCCTCGCCCGGGTGGCACAGGCGGGTGTCTGGGCGGTGGCCGCAGTCGTTGCGATCGATCTGATCGGCCTCGACATCACGTTCATCGTCGTTCTCGCCGGGATCGTTCTCGGTGCCCTCGCAGGGGGCGTCGCGCTGGCATTCGGTATCGGGGCAGGGCCCTTCGTTCGAGATTCGCTCGCGGTGCGCGATGTCCGCGCGCGATACCGCCTCGGCGACGAAATCCGGCTGGGAGATCTCGAGGGACGCATTGTCGAGATGTCTGCTCGAAGCGTCATCCTGGAAACCGTGGACGGGAAGCTCGCCGTCCCCGGCCGCTTCTTTGCCGAACAGCCGTGCACCATGATCATCCGGGAGGAATCCGATGGCTGACGGAGCGAAGCAGTTGACCATGGGCTTTCTCGCGCGGCATCCCGATGCTGCCGCGGCCGTTCTCGAAGAGCAGCCGGTCGACGTCGCGGCGGCCTTCCTCGCGGAGATTCCGGCTCGTCTCGGCGGTCCGGTTCTCGGGCTGATGATGCCCTTTCAGGCGTCCCGCTGCCTGCTCGAGGTGGATCCCGAGGCGGCAGCGGGGCTTCTGAGAGAAATGCCTCACGCGATCGCCGCAACGAATCTGCGGCGATGGCCCGCGTCGAAACGGGATCATCTTCTCGGTCTCCTCCCCAGCCGCCTGGCATTCACCATCCGGCTTCTCCTCGGTTATCCCGCTACCACCGTCGGTGCCTGGATGGACCCGCAGCCGGCGCTGCTTCCGAGAGAGGGAGATGTCGGAAGCGCGCTCGCCCGCCTCGGCGAGGAGGACGGCGAAGTCGAGCGGATCGTCTTCGTGACCGATCGGGAGCAGCGTCTCGAAGGACAGGTGCGCATCGGTGCGCTGTTGCGGGCGACTGAGCGGACGCCGCTCTCCGCTCTTCTCGAGCCAGTGCCGGCGCCGGTTCAGGCTCGGGCCGACCTCATCGAGCTCCGCGATCACTCCGTCTGGGACGAGCCCGATCCGGTTCCGGTGCTGTCGCGCGAGGGCCGCGTGGTGGGTGTGCTGCGCCACTCGGACCTTCGCCGCGGTCTGGTCGGCTCGCGTACCGACTCGAGAGATGCTCCCGGCAACAGCCTCGTCAATCTCGCCGGCGGCTCGTGGCTCGGGATGGCGCGGGTTCTCGAGAGCGCCCTCGGCATGCTTCCGCCGGCCCGGCCACCGCAGCCAGCGCCGAAGGAGCAGACGAAGTGACCGTTCAGGCCGCACCCGCCATTGAAGCGTTCACCCACCGCTTTCTCCGGGATTATCCGCGCGAAGCGGCGCGGGAAATCGAGAAGCTCGAGCCCGAAGTTGCGGCGCCGGTACTCGCGCGCGAGCCGCTTCACGTCCTGCTCGCGGTCTGGAACCATCTTGCGCCGGCTGTGGCCGATCCGCTGCTTCGGGCCCTTCCCGAGGAGACGGCTGCCGGGCTGCTGCGGGAGCTCGATCCCGGGTGGGCGGCATCGGCACTTCGTCGGATGGACGAGGACGACCGCAAACACTATCTGGAGCTGTTGGGCCAGAATGTCGCCGACGATCTCCTTCGCATGATCGAGTATTCTCCCGACCGGGCGGGCGCCCTTATGGATGCGCGGGTCCTGGCGTACCACGGCGAGGCGACCGCGGGCGAAGTGCTCTCCCGGATGCGAGCCGGCTCCCGCCATCAGCAGAAAGCCGTCTTTCTTCTGGACGACGCGCAACGCTTTCATGCGGTCGTGGACATTCAGGACATTGCGCTGGCGGATCCGGAAACGCGGCTCGAGGAGCTCGCTCATCCGCCGGGGGCCGCGGTCTCGGCAATCGACCCGAGGGAGACCATCGTCGAGCTGCTCGAGCGGCAATGGATCGACGAGCTCCCGGTACTCGACGTCCACAACAGACTCCTCGGGGTGATTCGCGCGAATGAGCTGATGCGGGCACTTCAGGAGTCGACGAGTGCCGACCTGCAGACGATGGTCGGTGTCGGGAAAGAGGAGCGGGCACTCTCTTCCGTCGGCTTTGCCGTGAGGAAGAGACTGCTCTGGATGAACATCAACCTCGTGACCGCTTTCCTGGCCGCCGCGGTCGTCGGCCTGTTCGAATCGACCATCGCCCAGTTCACGGCGCTCGCCGTGCTCCTGCCGGTGGTTGCGGGGCAGTCGGGCAACGCCGGAGCTCAGGCGCTCGCCGTGACGATGCGCGGTCTCGCGCTTCGCGAGATCGGGCTGCGCCAATGGGTGCGTATTCTGATGAAGGAGCTGCGCGTGGGAATGGTCAACGGCGTGGCGATCGCATTGGTCACGGCTGCCGGCGTCTATGTCTGGAGCCGGAGCGAGGGCCTCGCGCTCGTCATCGCGCTCTCCATGGTCATCTCGATGACCATCGCGTGCGTCGCGGGCGCGATGGTTCCGCTCGCTCTCACCCGCGCGGGGCAGGATCCGGCGCAGTCGTCGTCCATCCTCCTCACGACCGTGACCGATGTCGCCGGCTTCATGTCGTTCCTCGGCACGGCAACACTCCTCTCCGGAATGCTCGTCGAGTGAGACTGTCGGGAGTCACATCTGGCGCCCGGGAAGGATGAGACGCGCACTGCGGGTTTGCTCTACGAAGAGGACCTCGGAATGAAACGTCCCGTCTGGATCGCCCTTGTCGTTCTTGCGTCGTCGGTCTCCGCCGTCGCCCAGCCGCGTTTGATCTCCCCGCCGCCACCGCAGGAGGGCTGGTGCGCAACGAGTCCGGCGATGACGGAGGCGCTGAAGGAGCGTCACGAGTGGCGAATGGCGACGCGGATCGGGCTGATGGCAGAGCAGCCGGATCGCGTCATCGAGCGCGATGGCGTCTTCATCGTTCAGGCTGACGAATCGATCCTGGTCAATGACGATCCGCTCGATCTGACCGGTCGTTCGGTTCGATTCATCCCCGAGGACTCGGGTTACGTCATCGAAACGCTTCCTCTCGACTATGAAAAGAATATTGGGGATCTGCTCGTCGACTTCGGCACCGCGTCGGTGACGAGCAGGCGCATCGATCTTCCCTTCGGGTTTCCGTTCCATGGCACGACGTATCATCAGGCTTACCTGACCAGCCGGAACGGCATTCATTTCGAGCCTCCGGTTCCGGCCGCGCTGACGCAGTACGAAGCATTCGATGCGGCGGCGATCGACCAGGCCGTCATCTCTCCATTGCTTCTCGGAGCCGTTCCCAGGACGTTCGTATCGCCGGCCGTGTACGTCAGCGGCTCGCCCGAAGAGGCCGTCGTGACCTGGCGCACCGATTCGACCGACTTTGCCTACGATGTGCAGGCAGTCCTATCCGCCGACGGGACGATCACCCTCTCGTGGCGGTCGGCGAGAGACGTGAGCTGGGGCGCTGTGGTCGTGACGCCGGGCATCGACCGGGCGGAGATGTCGAGGCAGCCGGTCGTGACGGTCGAGGATGTCCTCCAAGACGGCCCGCCTACGCGTCCGGATCAGGATTTCAGCAGAGTGGTGATCGAGCGACTCGATGGCTCCGATCTGCTGGAAGTCCGGATCGAACTTCAGGGCGATGTTCGGATGAGCTCGATCGCACCGGGCGAGTTCGTCCAGTATGCGATCGAAACGAGAGCCGGTAACACGAGCCGGATCGTTGTCCATCTGACGCGCGACGCGCGATGGATGCTTCTTCCGGGAAGAGGCTGGATCTCGAATCCGGGAAGCCTCCGGATCGAATCGAGCTCGATCCGTTTCTTCGTGAACGACCGCGATCTCGAGCGGGGAGATTCGATCGGTCTCAATGCCTGGATCTGGGATACCGCGGCCGGCCGAAGCGTCGACTCGGTCAACGGAACGTACGCGCACGGATACTCGGAGGATTCCTTCGAGCTGGATCTCGGCGCGGCTTCGGGGCGGTCGGCCCGAAGACCGATCGTCGAGTCCTTCACGCTTCCCGACATGGACCCGTACGCGGTATGGGATCTGGTCGCCCGGGAGTATGGGCTCAGAGCCTTCGACACGGACGCGCTCGCCATCTATCAGGATTTCTTCACGGACCTCGTCCTGTACGCCGGGGCGTACTCGACCGTTGGAAATCCCGGTGTCGACGGCGTTGCGTCGAGGGGCGGGTACGGCAGCTACGCCCCGCTGTCTCCGGCGCTCCTTCACATGAGCCGTCTCGGGTACCGCTACAACACGACCGACGAGCTCTCGACGCACGTGCTCAATCACGAGTTCGGACATCGCTGGCTCTACTTTTTCGAAATTACGGAGAATGGCGAATCGACGCATTCGCTCAATCCCACGGGAGCACATCCCGCGCAGTTCGTCCACACGCCCGCGGCCTTCGACGTTCGAGGATCGCGAAACTCGTCCGCGATGGGCGGCTCCTGGTTCGAGGACCGGGGCGATGGGACGTTCATGGCGAGGGAAGAGCTCGCATCCTATGGCTACTCGTGGCATGAGCTCTACCTTATGGGTCTCGCCCGGGCGGACGAGGTCGAGCCGTGGTTCTACATCGCGGAGTCGGACCCGCGACTCGGGGACGCCTATTACCCGCCGGACGGGATCGTCGTGAACGGAACGCGCCGCGACGTTTCGATCGATCAGCTGGTCGAATCGATGGGAGAGCGCTCGCCGGATCACGATCGAAGCCGTAAGCGGTTCTCGACGTATTTCGTGCTGCTCGTGCGCGATCTCGAGGGTCTCTCGCCAGCGAAAGTCGACGATCTTCATTACCGGCGCCGGCTTCTGCACGAGGCGATTCCGCTGGCGACAGGCGGGCGAGCCATACTCGATACGTTGTACGAGCCGCCGGGACCGCGTCGCCGCGGGGTGCAGAGACGCTGAGCTGCGCCGGTCGCGAGGCGATGCGCGTGCTGCGGTCCCGCCGCTACGGACGGGGCTCCGGCGTTTCGCTCGAGCTCTCGCTCTCCACGACCTGCCAGCGCGACTGAAGCGCCACACCGCTGACCTCGCATCCGAGCTCCCGCAGCCAGGCGGCGACCTTTCGGTTCGAGCTGTTGATCAGCGTGTAGGGCTCCGGGTAGTCGACGAACTCGAGACGGGGAGACGGGTTGAAAAGACGCGAGTCTCGATTGGCATTGAAGAGATCCTGGAGGCGCCGTTCGAGTCGCACCGCTGCTTCCCGCTCGACCGTGATCGGCAAAATTTTTCGGACACCGATTCCGATCCGCCGCAGAACTTCTTCGGTCGTTTCCGGAGCCGGCTCGATCATCTGGCGGCCGAGCGCCGACCTCGTCGGCCACAGCACAGCGATCAGGGCGTTCCTCCAGCTCGTCTGGTTCAGTGCGTAGTAACGCCAGTCGCCGAACGCCCATCGCGAAGCATGATCGTCATTTCCGGGCAGGACGAGTGAAGAGCTCTTACCGTGCTCGAGCAGATAGACCGTCGCCGGTGTCTCGGGATGCGCGGGAGGACGAATCGTCGTCGTACACGACGCCGTGGCGATGATCATCGCCGCCGCGCAGATCACGGATGCTGCCAGCAGCAGAAAGCCGTGGCGTTTCGACATCAAGCGATGGTCAGGCAAGAATCGCACCTTTGCGGCTCGAGTCTCGATGCAACCCGCTTCGTCATCTACAATCCGGGCATGAGCATCCGAGCGGGAAGTGGTCAGATTCATCCTCGAAGCAATCCGCTCCGGCTTCCAATGAACTGGCAGTACGGTCATCGCTCCGCTTGGTATGACTGTACTTCCATGAGAGATCCCTTCGGTTCCCCCCACCCCTCGCCCCTCAGGGCAGGCTCCTCGCCCACCGCCCGACCGCGCGCTCGGGATGGTTTCGAATGCCGCAATATTACGATGGACCAGACGCCGCAATTGACGCTTTGCCAGACACTTCTCCGCCCCGGGCGTCCCTCCATCGGACGTCGTCATCCTGTCCGCTGAAATGATTGATCATCTGCTTCCGGGCATCGCGCTCGCGCTGGGCATGACGTTTATTGCGGCCGCCGCTTTTTTCCCGGTGATCCGTCTCGGAAGGTACGCACGCCTGGGCGTCCTCATCCTCCTCGCAATTCCGATTCTTCTGTCTCCGCTCGCGATTCCAGCGAGCGAGACGCTCGCCCGCGCGCTCGTCGCAATGATCGCGGTGTTCGTCTTTTTCAAGATGTTCGACGTCCATGTCGGCGCCGGATACGGCGGCGTCCCGGATCTTCGAACCTATCTGCGCTGGCTTCCGAACCTTCTCACACTCGTGTTGCGGAAGCTCCACCTGGAACCGCGACCGACGCAGCGCGAAAACGGATTACGCCTCCTTCGGGTCTCGATCGTCATCGCGGCAGCGCTCGCCGCGGTTGCCGGACTGCGGATGGTCGAGTGGACCGATTATCCGTTCGCACTGGAGCACGCGCTCAAGGCGCTCGTCATTTTTGTCGGCTATACCGCGAGCTTCGGCTTCATCATCCACACCCTTCGACTCGCCGGCGTTCAGTCCCGGGACTTCACGATGTCGCTGTGGCGGGCGCGGACGCCGGCCGACTTCTGGAACCGCTATAACCGGAACATCAGTCAGTTCCTTTTCGAGGACGTCTTCAGACCCGTGCGCCGGTTCGGCTCACGGACAACCGCCGTATTGGCCGCGTTCGCTGTTTCCGGCATCGCGCACGAGTACATCTTCAGCATCGCGATCGGAAGAGTTGAGGGCTACCAGACCGCGTTCTTTCTGCTTCAGGGTCTGGCAGTTGCCGCGACCGCCGGATGGAAGCCGGCCGGATGGCAGGTCGTCCCCGCCGCCCTGGGAACCCTCCTCTTCCTTCTGGTCTCCTCGGTTCTCTTCTTCGCGAGCTTCCATGCCGTGGTGCCCATCTACATGGACGGGCCGCCGCACTGGCTGCCGGGACAATGAGACGTAATGCCCTTGCAAAGCCGGTTCGGAATGTTCCCGGCGGCTGATATTCTGAGGAGATGGAGGATTCTCATGCGCCGGAGCTCGAGTCTTTGCCTGATCCTGATTGTCCTCACGTCGCCATCCGCGATCCACGCGCAGGAGCAGGCGACCGATCCGGTGGAAGCCGCACGCGGTTGGCGTGGGGCGCACGCGGCGCGCATCCTCGAGGACTACGCTTCGCTTCTCGCGATTCCCAACGTCGCATCGGATGCGGAAAACATCCGGCGGAACGCTGCGGTCATCCGGGATCTGTTCGCACGACGGGGAGCGACGATGGAGCTTCTTACCCTCGACGGCGCTCCGCCGATCGTTTTCGGACGGCTCGAAGCGCCCGGCGCCACCAGGACGCTCGGCATCTACGTCCACTACGACGGTCAGCCGGCCGAGCCCTCCCGGTGGACCAACGACCCCTGGACGCCGACCCTCTACACCGCTTCGATGGAGGATGGAGGCTCGCCGATTCCATTTCCTGCGGCAGGGGAGCCCGTCGACCCGGAGTGGCGGATTTACGCGCGCGCCGCCGGTGACGACAAGGCCCCCATTCCCGCGCTTCTCGCGGCGCTCGACGCGCTCGGAAATGCGGGCATCGGACGCACCTCGAACCTCGTCTTTTTCTTCGAGGGAGAGGAAGAAGCCGGCTCTCCGCATCTCGGTGAGTATCTCGATCGTTACGCCGATCGCCTCGACGGGATCGACGCCTGGCTGATCTTCGACGGCCCGGTTCATCAGAGCCGGCGTCCCCAGCTCGTCTTCGGCGTTCGCGGCGTCACCGGAATGGAGATCACCCTCTACGGCGCCAGCCGCCAACTCCACAGCGGCCACTACGGCAACTGGGCACCGAACCCGGCAATGATGCTCGCCCGGCTTCTCGCGAGCATGAAGGACGATGAGGGGAACGTCACGATTGCCGGCTTCTACGACACGGTCGTGCCGGTCGGTGAAGCGGAAGCGGCTGCTCTCGCGAGCGTCCCCGATCCGGATGAATCGTTGCGGCGGGAGCTCGGCCTCGTCCGCACGGAGGGAGGGAACACGCCGCTCAAACAGCGACTCCTCCTTCCCTCGCTCAACATACGAGGGCTCGAGAGCGCGAACGTCGGCGACGCAGCGCGAAATGTCATTCCGTCGACGGCGACCGCCGCGATCGACATCAGGCTCGTGAAGGGGAACGAGCCGGACGAGATGATGAATCTCGTCGAGGCGCACATCCGCAGCCAGGGTTACCACATCGTTCGGGAAGATCCGGCGATGGAGACGAGGCTCGCGCACGAGCGGATCGCGAAGGTGACTCGTAGTCGCGGTTACGTTGCCGCACGGACCGACATGAACGATCCGATCGTTGCAGATCTCTCGAGGGCCGCGGAACGAGCCGCCGGCGAGCCGGTCATCCTCGTCCCGGGCCTCGGCGGATCTCTTCCGCTGTATCTCTTCACTGAACGTTTCGACGTACCGCTGGCGATCGTTCCGATCGCGAACCACGACAACAATCAGCACGGCGACGACGAGAATCTCCGCCTGGCGAACCTCTGGTACGGCATCGATCTGGCGGCCGCGATCCTCACGATGGAGTAGCGGTGGGATCGTGAGGTTTCAGGATTACGTCGCGGACTCGACGAAGGCCTCGACACGCCGCCTCAGCGATGGCAGATCGACCGCGG
This sequence comes from Acidobacteriota bacterium, assembly GCA_019347945.1. Lineage (NCBI taxonomy): Bacteria > Pseudomonadati > Acidobacteriota > Acidobacteriota bacterium. The sequence continues at coordinate 137,133 of JAHWKK010000003.1, forward strand.
GGTAGCGGTGGAACTGGTCTTCGATCTCCGAGAGCCAGCGAAGTAGACGAACGGGCTCGATCAGTCCGCGCCGGGCCATCTCTCCGGCGTCGACGAGATCGCGATCGTGACCCCGCTCGATCTTGGCGAGCGCCTGCGAGTCGTAATCGTAGTGAAAGAAATCGATCGAGCCGAAACGTCCAATCGACTCCGACCGGGACTTCCAGTGCGGTAAAGGGGGAAGGAAGTGGTGAGGAGCGGCGAGCTCGACGTTGACGCAGATCTCGTCCTTCAATGCTGCTATCCGTCGGAGCACGTCATCCGACTCGTTCTCGACGTGAAGATCGATGTCGATGGTGGATTCCCTCCAGCCGTGCAGCACAGCGGTCGCGCCACCGGTGAAATAAATCTGGGCATGCGAGCGGGAGGTTCGCCCGAGCTCGCTCATGAATGCCTCGAGACTTGCACGATCTATCGGCTCGCGCATTCCGCCGCCCTCTCGAAGCTCACGAGTCTCCGGATCAGTGCGTTGTAACTCGAGTGGGCTCCGTCTCCATCACTTTCGACCAGCCGTTCGTAAAGATTGCGCTCGGGATGATCAGTCAGCTTCTCGCCGACGTCCAGACCGATTGCACGCAGTCTCGCCGCCCCGATCATCACCAGCAGCGACTCGTTCGAGACGATGCCCGAGTCGAGATCTCTCAAACCCTTTCCGATCAGCTCGCCTCCCGGAAATGTGCTGATGTCCACCGCCCAATTCTACCGGTCAGCGTTTCCTGCCGTGAGTGACTCTGCCGTTCTGGATCCTCATGATCGTCCCCCTCTCTTCGTCGATTGCGAAGGCGACATTCTGGTCGCCGGCGATGAACCGGTCGGAACGGATCGCGATCAACGGCACATCTTTCATCGTCGAGCCATTTGCCACGAGTCCTTCGCCGGCGATGCTGATGACGACGAGATCGTCGCCGAGGTCGTAGGTTCCCGCAACCGTGGGGAGGACGTCCTTCGAGAGCGGTAGACCGCTTTGCAGCCTCTCGAGCATCAGCTTTCCATTCCGGGAGTCGGGTGCCAGATCGAGAGACTTTTCGTACGCCTCAATTGCATCGGCACGCCGGCCGGACATCGCAAGCGACTCGCCGAACGAATCCCATGCGTTTGAAGACTCCGGATGGCGCTCGGTCGCGAGACGGAACACATGTTTCGCTGCGTTGTAGCGGTCCGCCCGCAACAGAGAATAGCCGAGAGAATTGAGGGCCTTTTCGTCGAGAGCAGAGTCATCGAGGGTCGGAAACCGGTCCTCGCCGCTGGTGAGGATCTCGTGAAGAGCGACCTTTCGAGGTGAATCCCATCGTTCGTAACTGAGCCATTCGAGAGGCCGCAGCGGCGCCTGATCTCCGAGGGCCTCTGCGGCGATGTCGCCCGCGATCGCGAGGCCACCCGATCCGTTGGTCAGGATTGCGACTCCGGTGTCATTGGCGTCGTCGCCGAACAGATACGCCTTGAAGTCGCCGTTGTCTCCCCAGTGCCAGAAATACCGGTGGGACGGATTCTCGAGCAGTCCGTAGCCGAGCCCCCAGGAGAGATCTTCGCTGTCGGGTCCCGGATCCACGGAGGGATTGCAGACGGCGCAGTTCGAGGGAACGGTTGACGCGGTGCTCAGCATCGCGTGCACCGATTCTTCAGAAATGGTCGTTCGCTCAAACATTCCGAGCAGGAACCTGCCGAGATCCGTCGCGGTCGTATGCAAGGTGGCGGCGGCGAGCGCCTGTCCAGGCTTCCTCCGATCCTGCACGCGTCCCGTTTCGTCGTGACCGAAGGCCTTGGTCGCGTCGTACTCCTCTTTCCAGGTGAAGCTGGTGGCGCTCATGCCGAGCGGCTTGAAAACGAGCCGCGACGCGAGTTGTTCGAGCGACTCTCCCGTGGCTGTTTCGATCGCCTTCTGAAGATAGACGTACCCCTCGCCGGAGTAGCTGAAACGGGAGTCAGGATCGTACAGAAGGGCGAGCGGTTCTCCTCGAGGACGCCAGTTGGGCAGTCCGCTGCGATGGCTCAGAACCATTCGGGGAGTCACGTTCCTGGCCCTCGGATCAGCGAAGTACGGTTGGGGCATGTAACTCGCGAGAGACTGGTCGAGCTCGATCACACCCTCCTCCACGAGCGTCATGACGAGCATCGCGAAGACCGGTTTGCCCAGCGATGCGGCTTCGAAGATCGTCGATCCGGTGATCGTCTCTCCGCTGTCGGTATTCGCATAGCCCGAGCTCCAGCTCGAAACCTTTCCATCACGCACGACGGCCACCGCCATTCCGGGGACCTGAGCGCGCTCCATGAGCTTCGGCGCACCCGCTTCGAACCCCGCATCTCGTTTCGCGGATGGCGCGGCCTTCTCGTCCGATCCGCAGGCGACGGTCAGAAAAATGAGTCCGGTGAGGATGGCGGATGGGACCTTCATGATCATTTCGGAATCAGTCCAGCTGGAAAGTCGCCCAGCGGCTTTCGCCCGCACTCTTACCGAGCCCGGAACCTTCGGTGTGAGTTTCCAGCCGGGTGACGACGAGGCGATTTCCCGATCGTGTAAACGTTCTCGATTCCTGGCGCGTGCCCTGGAAGCTGATCAGGAGAAACCGACCCCGGGCGGTCGAGCTCTGTTCCGAAGCGATTGGTACGTGGTCGGGGCCGATCCACAACTTCATCGATGCCTCGGAGCTCCTGATTCGCTTTCTTGCCTCCTCCGAGAGGCGTACCGGAAGCTCGATCTCGAGAAGCCTCACCTCGCGCCCGTTTAACCGGGTGACGCTTTCATTCGTGATCTTCGCCCCCGTCAGGTCGCTCAGCAGATAGGGAGCGTAATCGACGATCTCGGCCACCTCCGACGCCTCGATGCTTCGGAGCGCACGAATGGCGGGACGGTTGCGGTCCGGGTTCGGATCCAGCGCCTCCGCCTTCGCGTCCTCGAGCGCCGAAAGAGGATGCCGGATCGAGAGACCGCTCGCATCGGCCGTCACATGCGCCCGCGTTCGCCCATCCTCGGCCGGCCGGTCCTCAGTCGTTCCCACGACCCGGAAGTCGAGCGCTCCGGAAACCGGCGTGGTCGCCGGCATTGCCTCGAGCTTCGACCGGACGAGATCGAGAGTATCGGCAGACGCCGGAAGCGCCGTGCCGATCGCGATTGCGAATGCCAGTGCGTTTCTCATGATGTGGACCTTCCCTTGATCAGACGCGAGCGGAGAGGAAGAGTTATCCGCGTCCGGGCGAGCTCAGTTCTTCTTCGGCGACTTTGCCTTGATCGTTTCCGGCTCCTCGACCGGTGCCCGGCGGATCTGCTGGGAGATGTCGGGGCGGTCTTTCGGTTCGTCGAGCTTCAGCCCGATCGCCCGCCCGTTCGACCGGATCGACTTCTCGATTCCCTCGATGATCTGCACGTCGATCAATCCTTCGTATCCGGAAGGCTCGGGACGGCTCCCGTCGAGAACACAGCTCGAGAAGTGGAGGATCTCGGGGGCGAACTGATCGCGTTTCGCATAGGTCGTTTCCTTCGTACTCTTCCCCACAGTCAGTTCATGTCGCAGCTCGCCCGCGTAGGCGTAGGCCGGATCGAGGCGCAGATCCCCTTTCGTTCCGATGAGCCGATACGAGCCGGTGCTCGCCGCGCCGAAGCTGATCGTGAACGACGCGAGACGCGAGCGGGGGAAGCGGAGCGTCGCGGCGATCATTTCCGGTACCTCATCGAAGCGCGAATCATCCGCCGATTCCGCGATCGCGCTCACCTCGACCGGTTCGTCCCGAAAAAGATACCGCGCGGCATTGATGCAGTAGATGCCGATGTCGTTTGCCGGCCCGCCGCCGAGATCCCGCCTGAGACGGACGTCTCCCTCGCGAACGTTCATCGTGAACGCGGACGTGAAGATCTTCGATTCGCCGATCTTTCCGGAAGCGACGACCTCCGCCGCGCGCATGTTCGCGCGCTCGAAGTGGAGCCGGTAGGCAATCATGAGTCTGACGTCGTTCTTCTCCGCAGCTCGGATCATCGCCCGGCATTCCGAGGAGGTGACCGCCATCGGCTTCTCGCAGAGGACGTGGATGCCGGCATTCGCAGCGCGGACCGAGAACTCCCTGTGCATCGAGTTCGGCAGAGCGATGTAGACGGCGTCGATCTCCCCGCTCTCGAGCAGCGCGTCGTACTCGTCATACGAAGCGAGGTGGTCGACGCCGTACTTCCGGCCGAGCTTCCGGAGCTTGCGGGAGTCGCTCGAAACGAGCGCCGCGAGCGCCGAGTTTTTCTTCGCGTGCTCGAACGCCGGGAGCACCGCAACCTGTGCGATGTGCCCGAGACCGGCCACCGCGTACCGTACCTTGCGCTTTGACGAGCTTGCAGTCATGAGCTCACTCTGAGGCATCTCCGTCTGCCATGCGCGTGCCGATCGTCAGAAGCCCCTGAATCCGACCAGCCCGTCGCCGAAACCGAGCAGCAGCTCTTCTTCGGCCGGGGTTCCGTCGGGCGCGAGGCCGGAGAGCCGGTATCGGAGTGTTGCGGTGGTCTCGTCCACCCCGATCAGTGCCGCGGAAACCGTCGATGGGTCGAATCGACTCCGGATCGCGGCGATGACCTCGTCGGCGGTCGTGCGGGAGACGTCCTCGTCGTCCGCCGTCAGCGCTCGCTGCATCCGCTCGGTGTCGTTGGCGACGGCGGCAGCCAGAATCACACGAACGCGCGAATCGGCGCGCGCCGTGTAGTCGAGCACGGGGGAGTGGAGAAGCGTGAGGTCCCCGGTGATCAGAGTCGCGGAAAGGGTGGTTCCGCCGACGCCGTGAAGTGTCCAGTTCGACCGTCGGGGCTCTCCTCCGGCGTAGGAGATCCGCTCGATGTGGCCGAGGATGCGGCGGTGGGCGTCGATCGCGGGCCAGAGCGTCTCGGAGAGCCCCGGTACGTAGAGAGCGAGCTCGTCGACCGCCGAGCGATCCATCGAATTGACGGCCCTCCCGAGCAGCCCGACGATCCGTTCCGCCTCCGAGTTGATCGGGACCGAGGCGCGTGGAAGCTGGATGCGGACTTCGGCACGGTTGCGATCCGTTTCCGCGCTCGAAAAGAAAACCGGCACCGACTGCCGCTGCTCGACGTTTCCGGCGGCCGCGTCGATCACGACACATCCGAGGAATGCGGGTCCGGCGCCGCCGGCCAGGGTTGCTTCGAATTCTCCGTTCCAGCCGCTCGTGACAGTGATCGGATCGGTCGGGGAGGAACAGCCGGCATCCGCGCGCCGCAGCGTCACCCGTGATCCGGTAACGACGACGCCCCGGGCATCGGTGACGACTCCTTCGATGTGAGCGACGTTGGGAGGCCGTTCCGGAAGGAGCGGGTCGGTTGCGTCCCGATCCGCGGAGTGCATGCAGCCGGTCCCGATCAGAAGGCTGGCGGCGATGAAGTGGAGAGCGAGGGATCTGATCACGAGGCGATGGAATGCATCTCCCGTGCTGACGGCGGTCACGCGACCCGGAAACCTTTCGAGCGGAGCGTCTCGCGGATTGATTCGACGTGATCTCCCTGGATCTCGATCTCGCCCCCGGCCGCCTTTCCGCCGGCTCCGCAGCGCTTCTTGAGCTCCTTCGCGAGATTTTCGAGAGTGGCCGGCGTGAGCTCGAAGCCGCTGGCGACGGTGACCGTTTTACCGCGCCGCCGTTTGCGGTCGAGCGAGATGCGGATCGTCTGTTTCCCGGCGGGAACGTCGGTACCCTCGGGCATCTCTCCCGATTCGCGAAGCCGTCTCGCCTCGGCCGGATCGGTCGTGTAGATCAGTTTGGAGTTGCGACCGGACACGGTCTGATTTTAACTCGCGCTCAACTCCCGCCCCTCTCCTCTCACCCGGACTACAATGGCGCCGACGATGACGAAACCACCGATTGCGCCCCATCCCGATCTGGAGCGTTACTACGATTCTCCGGGGGAGCGCCCCGGATTCGTGCGGGAGATCTTCGACTCCACGGCCCGCTGGTACGACTTCTCGACGGGGATTCTCGCGCTCGGAACGGGCTCGTGGTACCGGTCGAAGGCGTTGCTTCGCGCGGGGCTCGAGCCGGGAATGCGGCTTCTCGACCTGGCGACCGGGACAGGTGCAGTCGCGGCCGCGGCGAGGGATGCGGCGGAGGGACTCGAGATCATCGGCGCGGATCTCAGCGCGGGAATGCTGATGGAAGTGAAGCGGAAGCGGATCGTCGCGCCGGTGCAGGCGACCGGCGGAAGTCTGCCGTTCCGCGACGCGTCATTCGACATGGTGTCGGTGGGCTTCGCCATGCGGCATTTCTCCGATCTCCGGACGACCTTCGAAGAGATTCATCGAGTGCTTCGGCCCGGTGGCCGCGTTCTGATTCTGGAGGTGACTCCTCCAGAGGGCTGGATCGCGCGGAAGCTGCTTGAGATCCACATGAAGCGTGTGATTCCGCTGATTGCGAGGATCCGAAGCGGGGACGAGCGCGTGCGGAAGATGCTCGAATACTACTGGGACACGACGGAGCAGTGCGTTCCGCCGGAGACGATCGTCGGAGCGCTCCGGGATGCTGGATTCTCGGAAGCGAAGCGCCACCTCGAATTCTTTTTCAACAGCGAGTACACCGGCACCGCCGGCTGATCGTTGCCGGTTGCCCGCCGACGTAGCGCGGGCTTTGGCCAAGGTAGCGCCGGTTTCCAACCGGCGACGTAACGCGCATGTCGGGTGATCGTTCCCCTCCGGCCCCACCAGTCACCATTCAGTATCGAATTTCCACGGCAACACCTTCCCGGGCCTACGATCCTCGCGGAGGTTTCGAAAATGATAGGGAACGGTTCGCTTCTCTTCCTTCTCGCTCTCTCGCTCGCAACTCTGGGATGTTCACACGGCACCACCGCCCCGCACGCCGCCGCGGGTGGTGCGCATCATTCATCCTACGCCTCGGAGGCCTACGATCCGGAGTCGGGGCTTTCGACCGCTGAGATCGAGGAGCTTCGCATCGGAGCGGGGATGGGCCTCGCGCGGCCGGCGGAGCTCAACAGTTATCCCGGACCGCTTCATGTGATCGACATGAGCGACGAGCTCGCACTGACCGACGAGCAGGAGGCGCGAACCAGCCGCCTGTTCGACTCGATGCGGGCGACGGCGCTCGATCTCGGGCGGCAGATCATCGAGCAGGAGACGATGCTCGCCCGACGCTTCCGGCACGGCCACATCGACGATGCGACGCTTGAACAGCTCACGAGCGGGATCGCGAAGCTGAGGGGAGAGCTGCGCCGCTCATCTCAAAGCACATCTCCGGATGAAGGAGATCCTGACGCCGGAGCAGATTCGAAAGTACGACGAGCTGAGAGGCTACGGAAGCTCCGCGCATCAGACTCACGAGCACTCGCCGCAATCGTAGACCGCGGGCGGGCGAAACCATTGAATCCGCGGGGTCCATCCCAATCCACTTACGGTCGGTGCAGAAGGTTGAAATCACGACTGAAGAGGCCCGGCGTTTCCACCCGACACGGCGGAATAGTGTCCGGGAGGACCTCGTTGTCAAAAGTCCCGGGCGTGGAGAAATGCGCACGGCAGTGACGCGGGGTGGAGCAGTCCGGTAGCTCGTTGGGCTCATAACCCAAAGGTCGCAGGTTCAAATCCTGCCCCCGCAACCAAATCAATTCTTCAGGCCGCCGAGATGAAAATCTCGGCGGCCTTTTTCTTTGTCCGCTGAAAAGGAGCTGATGCGATGATCGAACATGAGCTCGTCGACGCCGTCGAATCGCTGACGATCGATCCCGCGGCTTTCGATCACGAGACCCATATCCGTTTTGCCTGGACGCTGCTCCGCGATGACCCCGACGGAGCCCGCGAGCGGATCAGCATCGGGATCCGGCGCCTCGCCGCGCACGCCGACGCCCCGAAGAAGTACGACGAGGCGCTGACCCTGAACTGGATCTCGCGGATCTCCGAGCACCTCCGGCCAGACGAGGACTGGTCGAGCTTCCGACGTCGAGCCGAAGACCTCTTCGCCAAGTAACTCGTTGTTGTCACCTCGCAAGAAAGATCGTTCTCAAAGGAAACATCCGCAATCAGATCGATGGCGATCTGGTTCACCAGGCGGAGGTTGCCGCGGATGCGGGAGAGGAAAGCCGGCTCTGCTTGTGAGCTGCCCAGTTCGGGCATTAGAATGCCCAATATGGGCACTCAGCGAAGAACCCGGAGAGGGATGGCTGGGCTGGGAAATGCGCTGTTCACCCGGACCCAGCAGCGCGTTCTGTCGCTCCTTTTCGGACAGCCCGACAGAGCCTTCCTTCAGAAAGAGGTGATCGACCTGGGCGAAGCGGGATCGGGCGCCGTCCGCAGGGAGCTCGACCGACTCGTCGCGAGCGGCCTTGTCACCATGGAGCGCGTCGGTGCGCAGAACCAGGTGAATCCTTAGAGCTCGGACCGATTCCCGAAAACTCGCAGGCAGTGGCCTCGGCGCTCGGAGATGCCGCGATCGTCGTGTGGGAACAGGAGGGAGACCTGGTTGGTCGGTTGATCGAACAGAGCGGTTCGCCGGGCCCGGTGACGGCACTGGCGAGCTCGCCTCTTCCCGAAACGTCTCCCCAGCTCGTCGTGGTGGAGGGAACCACTTATCTCCTTTACGAGAGGATCGATGAAGAGGCAGGCGGTGTTCCCAGGATCTTCATGCGGTCGCTGTTCCTGAACGATCGAAGGCCGGCAGTCCGCCGGCGGTGAACGGCGCCGCCGGTTTTCAAGCGTGAGCGCTTCCTGGCGCCCACGCCTCGACCTCCGGCCGGATCTCAGTCAGAGCTGCCATAACCTTTCGACCGAGGGGGACTCCGCCGCCGGCCACCGCGCTCTCGAACGAGATCATCGGCTACCTGACGGGAGCCGAGACCGCCTGCGAGTGAGTCGTAGCCGCGAATCTCCACCAGACTGACCGGGGGTGAACTGCCAGAGCCGGAGATGATCGGAGAGGCGGATTAGAATCGCCGGATGCGGACGGTGATCGGAAGGCTGGGTGAGCTGTTCATCTACACGCTGATCTTCATCTTCGGGCGGCGTCATCGGCGGGATCAGGTCGAATGGCTCGTCGGTCCGATGGGGGAGGAACAGATCGGTGACCGGCCATACGAGAAGATCGCGAGGGACGAAAATCTGACGCTCGAGCGCGCGGCCCGGCGAGGGGGGCTGATTCCGGACCTGGAGACGCTTCGGAGCAAAAGCTTCGATCCGGATCAGGTCGATTGGCGAATCCGCGATTTTTACGAGAACACCGCTTCGTACCAGCTCGACACCTGGGCAACGACGCACTTTCCCGCTCGCATCGCGCTCTGGCTGCTCGTGACGACGATCAGCGCGCGGGTCGATCAGCTCAACTTCCCGCTCGATGGACTCGACACCGCACGCGGGATGACGAGCGAGATCATCCTCCTGCGGGACGAAAAGGGAAAGGTGCGGTATACGGGATGGTACCGGCGACTCGTTCGGCTCGATCGCGCGATCTACACCGGCTTCTACATGATCCAGCCGATCCCCGCAGGGGACCAGCCCTGCGTCAAAGTCGTCTTTCCGATGCCGCGAGGCAACGCCACGGTCCTGCTGCGGCCGGAGAATGAGGGTGCGGAGCTCAGGCTGATCTCGGCTGGCAGCTACTTCGGTGATGCGGGCTTCTATCGGGTGCAGCAGGCGGGGGACCGGCTTCGGATCTGGCGGGTTCCGACACTCCGTGAGCGATTCCATCTGTATATCGATTCCGAGGATCTGGTCCGTTGCGACCACACGGTGCGCTTTCTCGGGATGCCAGTGCTGACGCTGCACTATCGGATCCGTCCGGGTGCATGATTCTTCGCGGACATGCTTGCGGGGGCTGGAGCCCCGCCCCCCTCTTGTCGAATGGGGGTCGGCTCTCCAGAGCCGACTCTCGGGGGGCTCCAGCCCCCCGAAAGGCCAGTGGACGAAAACTGGTGGCGACCGGGATCGACCGCGTCTATTCGCGGGCGCGAACGACGATCATCAGCGCGCGACCGGCATCCGGCTGGCGTGCGGCACCGAGCACTACCGTCTGGCCGACCCGCAGATTGAGCGAGGTCTCGAGCAGCGTCCGCCCCTCCGCGTCGCCATCGACACGGTCGAGCCGGAACTGTTCGATCCGGAGGCTTCCGGAAACCGGATCGTACTCGCCGAAGTCGAATGCCGCACGATGCCCGTCGAAGGTCAGCACCGATGAGTCACCCTCACGTCCGGTCACCGTCGACCCGCCGATCCTCCGGAAACTGTTGAACCGGAGGACGCCCGACAGCTTTTCGCTCAACTCGCGAAGCTCGCGCGGAACCGCCTGCGGAGAAGTTTCACGACCTGCCGAAACGAGAACGAGCTCGATCGAGTAGAGCCGCGGAGGCGCGTCAAACTCTTCGATGACGGCCGCGATCCGCTCGAGGACGTCCTTCCGGTCGGTGATCACCAGCGACTCTTTGCCCGGCTGAATAGAGAACGATCCCTCCGCAGTCATCAGCGATTTCACGACAGCCGCCGCAGCCTCGGGACTCTTGTGCTTCAGGGTGAAAGATCGAGCCGAGATCGATTCCTGCGCGGCGCCGGTCCAGGCCAGCGTCAAAAGGATGAGTGTCGTCGTGAGGGTCAGTTTCTTCATGTCAAAGGTCCTGCGGAAGTGTCTCGTCGAAAATCATGACGATTCTGATGTCATCGGTCGTTTCCGCCGGGAGCTCGACGATCATCGCGTTGTTGTTCGAATACCCCTCGACGACGGGGAGCGTGGAAGAAAAAGTCTCGGCGTTTGCCGGTGCCGTCGCATCCGCCGGGATTGATGCTTCGAGCGGAGCCGTCGCCACCACGTTACGGTCCTGAATGAACAGGCCGCCGGCGATCGCGGCGAGAATTGCGGCGACCATCGCGAGCCCGACCCATCGGGGAGTCTCGGCCGGTTCCTCGACCGTCTTTTCCGTCTCCCGCAGCCGGATCTCACCGACGACGTCCGCGACGAACTCGTCGAACTCGCTTTTCGGGACTGCAGGAGTCTTCTCGATTGTCCGGAAGAGGTTGATGCTGTCGGTCGCGATCGCGGCCGCCGCGCAATCGGCACAAGACCGCGCGTGGGCGCGCCCACCGGAGGTCGTCATCGCGGTGTCGATGCCGGCGAGAAAGTCGGTGCAGTTCATGAGCGTCCTCCTTCGCGCGCGTACTCCGGATACTTCGTGGCGAGCTCCCTCTGGAGCGTCTTCCGGGCGTTGAAGAGATGGTTGCGCACGGTCGACTCGCGACAACCGAGGATCTCGGCGACCTCGGGGGAGGTCATCTGCTCGATCTCGCGCATGACGAACACCTGCTTCTGGAGCGGTGTGAGGGCTTTGGAGCATTCGGCGAAGATCGAGTCGACCTCTGCGTGCTGGAGGTTGACCGTCTGGCTGGGGCGGGAGGAGTCGCGGACGAGCCGGAGCGGCGAGTTGACCGCGTTGTCGCGGGTCTGGCGGCTGCGGAGGAAGTCGATCGTGACGTTGCTGACGACCCGGTAGAGCCAGGTGTCGAACTGCCATGAGGAATCGTAGGTGTCGAGCTTCTCCCAGAGCCGGATGAAGACGAGCTGGGCGATGTCGCGGGCTTCCTCCCGGTCGGCGATCATTCTGCGGCAATGCGCGAGGACCCGGGGGCTTTTCAGGCGTACGAGGTCTTCGAAGGCGGCGGAGTCACCGGCAACGGCCCGCTCGACGAGCTTCCGGTCATCGACTTCGCCCGCATCCGGACTTTCGTACTCGTTCATCGTGAATTTGTAGACTGTCGCCCCCATGCGTACCTGATACGGTTCGGCGCCCGAGACCGTCCAAGCGCCAGAACCGGCGGGTACCGGGAGTCATTCTGCCCGATCCTGCCCCCGATGTGTCACTCGACGCGTCTCGAGGCCGCTCAATCCCGTCTCAGGGGCGGGACTCTTCGGCCGGTCGCCGAGTCGGTGATGAGCTGGTCGAGCCGGCGCTGGCGGGTCGCGTCCCGTTTTGCGCTGAGAATCCAGGAGTTGACGGCGCGCCGGTACCAGGGAGGCTGCGACTGATAGAACTTCCATGCGGCGTCGTTCCGCTTCAACTGTGATTGATATTCGGAGGGGAGGATCTCGGGCCGCTCTTCATAGGAGTAAATTCCGGACTTGTCTTCGCGGCGCGCCTCGTACGCCTCCCGGCCCGGAGGCTCGACACGGCCCTCCTCGTCCAGCTTCTGGTAGCGGTCGATGTTGCGTCTGCTCCAGATGCTGCCCGGGCGGCGGGGAGTGAAGCGGATGGCGTAGGACTCGTCGTCGACCTTCTTCCGGACGCCGTCAATCCAGCCGAAACAGAGTGCCTCGTCGACCGACTCCGGCCAGGTGATACTCGCCCTGCCGGACTCCTTCCTGTCGAAACCGACCCACAGCTCCTCCCGCTCGCCGTGGTGCTTCGAAAGCCAGCGGCGGAACGCGGCGGGCGAGTCGAAGAAAGTGAGGGCGGAGATCTGCGGCACCGGGAGGAAATCTTATCGAATGGGCAGATCTCTCGGTCTCCCCGGGGATCCCGGGGATTTCGCGAATTCGTGATTTCCTGGCGCTTCTTGTGAGCTCAGCCGGCGGAGCGCCATTGATTCAGCGGTCGGCGATCGGGCTCGGGAAAGGATCCCCGTCCGAAGAAGACGTGCCGTGTGAGCTCGCTGAGCGGCCGCGTGCGGAGGAGTGCGCAGCCGAGCTCGACCAGCAGCGGCGACCTCACCGCGGCGATCGCCCGCCGCATCCATCGCCGCGAAATGAATCGTGTTCCGAGTCCCCGGCCGGGGTAAAGCGAAAGCGATTTCGGGGAGCTCTGCTTCACCGCCAGGGTGAGGACCTCTGCGGCGTATCGGGAGAGACGCATCGCTCCGTCGAGGCCTCCCGCCGTAAGCGGTGAGACTGCACCGGCGGAGTCACCGATCACGAGTCCGCGCTCGCATGAGATCCGCGGAAGGATGCCGCCGACCGGGATGAGGCCGCCCCGACGCTCGACGACCCGCCCGCTCTCCAGATCGCAGATGCCGCCGATCCTGCTGCGGAGCGCGATCAGCGCGGCGCCGGGATCGAACGAGCTCGCGTATCCACCCACGCCGACGTGGACCTCCTGCCCGTCGTCGGCAAGCCAGCCGATGTAGCCGGGAGCGAGTCGGGGATCGAGAAAGCAGTGGAGCGCGGGCGTTCGCGTGCCGCCGACGCCGTGCAGCACCTCTTCGACGCCGACGATGAGCTCGTCATTGCGGCTGAGTCCGAGAGCGGCGGCGACTCTCGATCGTGCCCCGTCCGCACCGACGATGAACCGGGTCGCCACCTTCTCGACCCCGTGCGCACCTCGTAACCACACGATCGTCCCCCCGTCCGGCGCGCGATCGACGCCGATGAACGACGTCGAGGGTCGCCACTCCGCCCCGTTCCTGGTCGCCTCCCTCAGCATGCCGGTGTAGATCGTCTCCATCCGCCCGATCCGGAACTCCGGGACCGAGCTCTCGAGCGTCTGTTCTCGCCCCGCGGGAGAGTGAAGCACCACCCGTCGAACGACGGGTCCCAGCGATCCTTCCGGCAGATCGAAATCTTCGAACGACTTCCGGACGAAGATTCCGGTCGTGCGGACCGCGGTTCGGACGTTGGCTTTCCTCTCGACGAGAAGGACCGATACTCCTTCCGCGGCGAGATGTCGGGCGCACTGCAACCCCGCAAGTCCGGCGCCGATCACGGTGACGTCGTACCGTTTCACGATAGCGCCGCCTCCGCGGAGATCGGGGCGTCGATGCGTGCTGGCCCGGGCAACCCGCCGAACCGGCGGTTCCGCCCGTGAAACGTCTCGACCGCGTCGCGAAGGTCTTCGCCAGTGAAATCCGGCCAGAGGACCTCGGAGAAGAGGAGCTCCGCGTAGGCGCTCTCCCACAGCAGAAAATCGCTCAGCCTCTGTTCCCGGCCGGTCCGGATGAGCAGATCGACGTCGGGCGTGCCGGCATCGCCATGCTGCGACTGCGCGAGAAGCCGGTGAAAGCGATCACGGGTCAGCGCTTCTCCCGCGGCGAGCCCGGCCGCCCGGACGATCGCATCCCGCGCGGAGTAATCGACGGCAAGACGAAGGTGGAGAACGTCTCCTGCTTCGGTCGCCGACTCCGCCTCTTCGATCGTGGCGACCAGCGACGATGGAAGCCGGTCGCGCCTCCCGATCACGCTGAGTCGCACTCCTTCGCGCCGGCAGTTCGGAGTTTCCGCCTCGAGGAAGGTGCGGAAGAGCGCCATCAGAACGGCGACTTCCCGAGCGGGCCGGCGCCAGTTGTCGGAAGAGAAGGCGTAGAGAGTGAGCGTGGCGATTCCGAGGCCAGGCGCCGATTCGACTGTCCGGCGGACGGCCTCGGCGCCGGCGCGATGTCCTCGTGTTCGCGGCCAGCCGCGCTCTTCGGCCCAGCGGCCGTTTCCATCCATGATGATGGCGACGTGCATACGGTACATGACTGCATCTCCAAGTACTTTATATTGCAAAGTCATTGCCACCAATGTTCTGTCGGGTGCCCTCGCATGATCAGCTTCCTGCGCGGGTGGCGGCGATCAGCGCTTCCATGTGGTCGAGGTAGCGCTGGAGCGCCCGGCGACCTTTGGCGGTGAGCCGGTAGTCGGTGTGCGGGACTCTTCCCCGAAACGACTTGCGGCAGGCGAGGTAATCGGCGTCTTCGAGTTTACGGGCGTGAACGCTGAGGTTGCCGTCGGAGGTATTGAGAAGGTCTCTGAGCTCGGTGAAGCTGAGGCTCTCGTTGACGGCGAGAGCGCTGAGAATTCCGAGCCGGAGCCGGTCGTGAATGAGGCGGTCGAGCTCGGTCGTCCTTTCCACCGCGCCCTCGATCGCAACGAGCCCCGTATCCGTCGTACCCGGTTTCGTTTTCGCTGCCTTTCTAGCCACCGTACCTCCTCGCGATGATCGCTCCGAAAACGATGTGGAGAGCCCCGAATCCGACTCCGAGGCATAAATTGCCGACGAGGGGAGAGCTGAAGAGGGCGATCGTTCCGAGAAAGAGGAAGAGAAGTCCCATCAGCGGGATGATCCGGACGGAGAATGTACCGCCGGCGACGACGGCTGCGCCGTAGAGGAGAAGCCACACCCCTGGAAGGAGCGAATGAAGCCCGGCGCGGGCGAGCACCGCGGTGAGGAGCGCTCCGGCGAGAATGGCGGGGGAAAAGCTGAGAGCGAACTGGCGCGCGGGGCGCGAAAAGAACGGCACGCCGGCGTCGCGCGCCTTGAGCATCACCGCGACCAGACCGACGGCGAGTGCGACCCCCGCCGCCACGAGCCAGGTGGCGAGCCACGCCTGCGGGGTTTCCTGTCCCGCGGCGACGATCGCGGCGGCGAGTCCGGTGAGTCCCATGATCACGCCACCCCAGCCCGGAACGGCCGTGAACGAGCCGGCGCGCTCCATCGCATCGCGGATGAAGACGAGGTTCTCGGCCGCGTGCTCGTAGATGCTCGGGGGCTCGTCGGTGCGACGGTTCATTGAGGATAAAGATAGGGTGTCGTTCGCATAGTGTCAAGTACTTTGAGTGATAAAGTCACGTGCGGCAGAAACTCTGGTTTGCTCCAGCCGAAGGCGAGACTAGAGGCGCCTTCAATCAGGGTAGATTTCGATTCGAAACGCGCCGCCAGCAATAAACAGTACATTTCATCAAATCGTTAGTACATTCAATGCAATGAACTGACACAAACGCACGCCTGGTGGCATCGAAGATACGCACGGCACCGTTGAGCCGGGCAAGACTGCGGATCTCGGTTGAGCCGGGCAAGACGGCGGATCTCGTGATACTCACCTCAGATCCGTCCGATGACATCTCCGCGCTGCAGCAAATAGAGGCCGTGGTCAAAGCCGGCAGGATTCCGAGGCAGGAATACGATGAACCGTTGGCAGAAGAATAAGAGCACCTGCTGACCCCAGTCTGATGCCTTCGTCGCGTTGCGTGCTTCGGTCGAGGATTGGTAGAGGTCCCGGGTTACCTCCTGTCGACAGGGATTGAGTGTAGCGTTCCGTGTCCCGACACTCCCGCCGTGTAGAATCTGGCGACGTGACCGATTTTCCACAAATGATTCTCGGATGGCGGGAGTGGGTCGCGCTCCCCGACCTCGGTGTCGGCGCGGTTCACGCCAAGCTCGACACCGGGGCGCGAACCTCCGCGCTCCACGTGGTCGAGATCGACATCTACCGGCGCGCGGGCCGGAAATGGGTCCGGTTCAAGGTCGACCCCGACCCGAAACGGCCCAACCGGCTGATCGAGACGGCAGCCCCGCTGATCGACGAGCGCGTCGTCAAGAGCTCGAGCGGTGTCGGCGAGCTCCGTGCAGTCGTCGAAACGCGGATCGCGGTCGGCGGCCGCGAATGGCCGATCGAGGTGAGCCTGACGTCCCGGGACGAGATGAGATTCCGCATGCTGATCGGCCGGGCCGCGCTGGCGGGGAGGGTCGTGATCGACCCGAAACGTTCGAACGTCGCCGGCACACCTCGGAGGCCGCGCAGAAAGGTGGTCAAGTGAAGATCTTCGTATTGTCGAGAAAGTCGAGCCTCTACTCGACGCGGCAGCTGGTCGAAGCGGCGAAACGGCGCGGCCACGAGGTCCGCGTGATCGACTATCTCCGCTGTTACATGAACATCACGTCGCACCGCCCCGAGGTGATCTTCCAGGGCGAAAAGCTCGAAGGGGCTGACGCGATCATCCCGCGGATCGGGGCAACCTACACGTTCTACGGAACGGCGGTCGTCCGGCAGTTCGAGATGCAGGGCGTCTTCTGTGTCGCGGAATCGCAGGCGATCAGCCGCTCGCGCGACAAGCTCCGCTCGCTCCAGCTGCTCGCGCGCGAGGGAATCGGGCTTCCCGTGACCGGCTTCGCGCACTCCACCAAGGACGTCGAAGGGCTGATTCAGATCGCCGGGGGCGCGCCGCTCGTGATCAAGCTCCTGGAAGGGACCCAGGGAATCGGCGTGGTCCTCGCCGAGACCAAGCAGGCGGCGGAGTCGGTCATCGAGGCATTCCGGGGACTCGAGGCGAACATACTCGTGCAGGAGTTCATCAAGGAAGCGGGAGGAGCGGACATCCGGGCGTTCGTCGTCGGCGGAAGGGTCGTTGCGGCGATGAAGCGGATGGCGAAGGAAGGGGAGTTCCGGTCGAATCTCCACCGCGGTGGCAACGCGTCGAAGATCAAGCTCACCCCGGAGGAGCGCTCGACGGCGGTCCGGTCGGCGAAGGCGATGGGGCTCAACGTTGCCGGCGTCGACATGCTGCGATCGAATCACGGGCCGGTCGTGATGGAGGTCAACTCTTCCCCGGGTCTCGAAGGAATCGAAAAGGCAACCGGCGTCGACGTCGCGGGGAAGGTGATCGAGTTCATCGAAAAGAACGCCGCACCGAACAAGACGCGAGACCGCATTCAGCAATGACGTCTGACCGAGGCACCGAGCTCGTCGTCGGAGGGGAGACGGTCGAACCGGGAACCCGGAAGCGCGTCGACATTCCGATCGCGAGATTGCCCTCCGGGACGAGTGTCTCGCTCCCCGTCATCGTGCTGCGCGGTCGCCGCGAAGGCCCGGGCGTCTTTCTCAACGCGGCGATTCACGGCGACGAGATCGACGGGCTCGAGGTGATCCTCGAGGTTCTCGAACGAATCAACGTGAAGTCGATTCGCGGAACGATCATCGCGGTTCCGGTGGTCAACGTGTTCGGCTTCATCACTGCGTCGCGCTATCTTCCCGACCGGCGCGATCTCAACCGGAGCTTTCCGGGAAGCGAGACCGGCTCGCTCGCCGCGAGACTCGCGAATCTCTTCATGCAGAACGTCGTCCTGCACTGCAACTACGGGATCGATTTTCACGCCGGCTCGCACCACCGGACCAACCTTCCGCAAATCCGCGCCGATCTGACCGATCCCGAAACGCTCCGGCTTGCGGAAGCCTTCGGGCCGCGAATCATTCTGGATGCGCCGCTGCGGCCGGGTTCGCTTCGCCAGGCTGCCGGATCGAGGGGGATCCGGACGCTCGTGTACGAAGCGGGAGAGCCGAGCCGGTTCGACCCCGTCTCGGGGACCGAGGCGGTCGAGGGGACGCTGAGAGTTCTTCATGCGGTCGGGCTTCTCGACCAGCCGGTCGACCCCTCCCCCTATGAGCCCTTCAGAATCGGACGCTCCCGATGGGTCAGGGCCAGCCGCAGCGGAATCCTCCGCCCCTCGGTGCGTCTCGGACAACTCGTGCGAAACAAGGAAAAGCTCGGCGTCGTCTCCGACATTTACGGCGAACAGAAGGCGCCGGTGAGAGCCGCGTTCGCCGGCATCGTCCTCGGCCTTCAGCTCAACCCGCTCGTTCATCGTGGCGATGCGCTGGTGCACATCGGCGAACCGGAGTGATAGAAGCGGTGGCCGGTTGCCGGTTGCCGGTTGCCGGTTGCCGGTTGCCGGTTGCCGGTCGCCGGTTACCGGTTGCCAGTTGTCAGTTGCGGGCTTCCAGCGCGCGCACCCCTCGAAAACTTTCGGCTGCCAGTCTTTGGTGGACGCGCTGCAGGCTCGCAAAACACTCGCGGGCGCGTCAGCGGGGCGACTGGACATTAGTCGTCGAGGGTGGCCCCGCGAGGAGGATCGTTCTGAGCAAGCCCGCGCCAGCGGGCGAAAGGGCTTAGCCCCCGGCTTCAGCCGGGGGGCCGAGACCCTGCTAGAGGTAGTGTGAGCCCGCTTCAGCGGGCGGCAGGTGCGCGATTTTTCGTTATACGGACCGAACTCGAAGAAGCTGCCGTTGAAAACTGTAAAACGATCCTTGAGCCAGACCTGCATTCGTAAATCGCAATCGGTTCTGTCGCCCGCTGAAGCGGGCTCGACCTCATTTGTAAACCCGTCACTCGCCCCCGGCTGAAGCCGGGGGCTAAGATCTGTCGCCGCCTTCGGCGGCTTCCTCGGGTTTAATAGATTTCATCGGGACTCGAGATCACCGATCATTGACTGGTCCTGTCGCCCGCTGGCGCGGGCTGAGCCGAACTGCCAACAACTTTCTTCACCTTCGATGAGACGTTCAACACATCTGGTCCCTTGCGCGGGCTGTCTATACTGGCAACAGGCCAATGCTTATGTCGCTGCATCCTCTAGAAAGAGAGAATGTCCTGAGACGAGCAATGAAACGCAAAGGTGCGCGGCTCTCGCGGGTCTGCGCGGTCATCGCACTTCTTCTGATCGTCCTCGGCGGGTGCCGGGATGAGACGGAGGGCGTCGTCGAGGCTGCACCTCCCTCGATCCTTCTCGTGACGCTCGACACGACGCGTTACGATTCGATCGGTCCCGCCGCCGCCGTCGAGACCCCGGCGTTCAATGCGCTGGTCGAGCGGGGAGTCGTGTTCAACAGCGCCTGGGCGACGGCGCCCCAGACGCTCCCGTCGCACGCGTCGATGCTCAGCGGGCTCCATCCGGCAGGCCACGGCGTTCACCAGAACGCGCGCCGCCTCGGCGACGACATCGAGCTCGTTCAGGAACAGCTGCGATCGAAGGGCTACCGCACCGGAGCGTTCGTGTCGGCGCTTCCACTGGCGCGGAAGTTCGGTCTCGAACGAGGCTTCGAGGTCTATGGGGACGAGATGGATGGAGAAGAGAGAAGCGCGATCGAAACCGCATCCGAAGCGATGGCGTGGCTGAAGACGACGGGGTCGGGTCCGGTCTTTCTCTGGGTGCATTTCTTCGAGCCGCACTATCCGTATGCACCTCCGGAGGGAATCGCGGCACCGACTCCCTATCTGGGAGAGATCGTCGCTGTCGACAATGCGCTCGGTGATCTGGTCCGGGAGTTCGAGGCGAGGAGGCCAGCGGGGGCGATCATCGTTGCAGGCGATCACGGCGAGGGGCTCGGCGAACATGGAGAGGCGCAGCACGGAATGCTCGCTTACCGGTCGACCATGCAGGTGCCGCTCGTGATTCGCGTCGAGGGCGAGAGCCCTCGAGCCGTCGAGACTCCGGTGAGCATCCGGAGGATCTTCCACACGGTGCGGGCGATCGCTGGGGAGGAGGATGAGCTGAGCCTGCTGGGGAACGCCGGCGAGATCGTCGTCGGCGAGGCGATGCAGCCGTACCTCGCCTACGGATGGCAGCCTCAGGTGATGGCGACGTGGGACGATCATCAGGCGATCTTTGCGGGCGTGCTCGAAGCGTACGACCTCCAGGCGGATCCTGCGCAGTCGAACGACCTCGGTTCACAGGCCGAGATCCCGCGGCCGGTTCGCGCGGCGCTCACCTCCTATCCGATTCCGTCGATCTCCGGCGGCCGCGACAACGTCGAGCTCTCCGACGAGGAGCGGCGGCAGCTCGCGAGCCTCGGATACGTCACGGGTGGTCCGGCTCCGGCAATCCGGGAGGATGCCCCGAGACCGGTGGAAATGGCGGATCTGTTCGACGAGCTCGACCGCGCGTCCGGCGCGTTCGCAGCGCAGCGATGGGAGGAAGCGATCCCGATTCTCCGGGAGATCCTCGCGCTGGACGAGTCGAATCTGATGGCGGCGCTGCGGCTCGCTGCGGCGTACTCCGCGACGGGCGACGACGAGAAGGCGATGGAAGCGTTTCGCCGTGCGCGGGAGATTGCTCCCGACTCCCCGGACGTCGATCACTACGAGGGGTTGCATCATGCGAGACAGAGAGACTGGGAACGTGCCGTTCCGCTGCTGGAGGAGTCGCTCCGCAACGAGCCGGGCAGGCTGGCTGCGATCGAGGCGCTCGCGAGGCAGAGGGCTTCCGAGGGGCGGTTCCGCGAGGCGCTCGATCTGTGGGAGCGGGCCGATGCGATCGAGCCGCTGAGCGCGGATCAGTCGCGAATGGCGGGAGCGGCGGCGATGAGGCTCGGCGACACGCCGCTCGCTCTGAAGTATCTGGAGCGCGCGCGATCGATCCTGGGCGCGCGATTCGAGAACGATCTCGAGCTCGGTGTTCTCTATCTCGAGACTAGGCGATTTCGAGAAGCGAGAGCGGCCCTCGACAGGGCGGTTCAAAGAGACCCTGAGAACCCGATGGCGCTGTTCAAGCGGGCGCAGCTCAGCGTTCTGCTGGGGGAGCCGGAGGCATCGCAGTGGATCGCAAAGGCGAGACGTGCGGCGGATGCGGTCACCGCTCCGCTCATCGACAAAGAGCGTCTTTTCGAGGGCTACTGAGCCATCTCGGCGATCGCCTCTTCGACTTTTTCGGGCGTCGAATGGACGAACTCGACCATACGTCCTTCGAACCACTCGTAATCACCTTCGAGGAACGACTTCACCAGCTTGTATTCCTTCTTGTCGTGATTCGAGAAGAGCTGGTCGAACGTCTGGTCAATCCGTACGCGTGCCTGATTGCAGAATGCCTCGGCCAGGTCGATCGCGTTGTGTCGCCCCTTGTTCTTCGAGAGATGAGTCGCGTAGGTGACTGTGGCGCTCATCGCGAAGAGGTCGACGCCGATGTCGACGATCCTGAAGAGAATGCGCTGTTTCTTCTCGAGCTTCTGCTGGTAGCGCGACATCGCGTGAAAGATGCCTCTCGCGAGACGCCGCGAAGTCTTCTCGACCCACTTCATCTGGCCGCTCAGTGAGCCCAGCTGATCGTAGTCGCCCTGGCGTTTGGGGACGAAGAGTTTCGGGTACCAGGTGGCGTAGTGAGCACCCGCCTTGGCCGCGCCCTTTGCGAGCTCTCCGAAGCTCGGGTCCTTCTGCATCATGAACTGCGCGTACTCCATGTGTGGGTCGACCGCTTCGCGCGCGATGAACAGATGCTGGATCTCGCTGGTCCCCTCGAAGATCCGGTTGATCCGCGAGTCGCGAAGCATGCGCTCGACCGGCCATGGCTTTTCGCCGCGATCGTGGAGCGACTTTTCGGTCTCGTAGCCGCGGCCGCCCCGGATCTGAACGAGATCATCGATGAGACCCCAGGTGACCTCGGTGTTGAAGAGTTTCGCCATCGCCGCTTCGATCCGGAGATCGACGTCGCCGCGATCCGCCAGCCCGGAGGTCAGCCAGACGATCGATTCGGCGGCGAAGGTGTTCGCGGTCATATGTGCAATCTTGTCGGCGATCGCTTCGTGGTAGCCGATCGGCATCCCCCACTGAACTCGCTCGTTCGCCCAGTCTCGCGTGATCTGGAGCGCACGCCGCGCTCCGGCGGCGCAACCCGCGGGTATCGTCAGCCTGCCGGTGTTGAGCGTGATGAGCGCGAGCTTGAGGCCCTGCCCTTCGTTCCAGAGGAGGTTCTCGTTCGGAACGTAGACGTCATTGAAGTTCATCAGCACATTGCCGATGCCGCGAAGTCCCATGAACTGGGATCGATGAGCGATCTCGAATCCCTTCGAGTCCGTTTCGACGATGAACGCGGAGATCTGTTTCCGCTCCTTCCCCTTGATGACCTTCGAGGGGGTTTGTGCCATCACGACGATCAGCTCGGCTTTGAGACCGTTGGTGCACCACAGCTTCTGGCCGTTGATGACCCAGCCCTTACCGTCCGGTGATGGCGTTGCGGTCGTGGTCATCCGGGCGGGATCGGAGCCGACACCGACTTCGGTCAGGGCGAATGCGGAGATCGCTCCCTTCGCCAGTCGAGGAAGGTACTTCTGCTTCTGCTCCTCGGTTCCGAACAGTGTGAGCGGCTGGGGAACGCCGATCGACTGGTGCGCCGAGAGCCAGGCGACGGTGGACGCGCAATGCGTGGCGACCAGAGCGATCGCACGGTTGTAGTTGGTGATGCTCAGGCCGAGGCCGCCGTACTTCTTCGGAATTTTCATCCCGAATGCTCCGAGCGCGCGGAGTCCCTCGAAGATCTCCTCGGGATACTCGCCGGTCCTGTCGATCTCTCCCGCGTCGACGTTCTCAATCAGAAAGGCTTCGAGCTTCGCGAGGAACTCTTCGGCCTCCTTTTCATCCTCTTCACTCTGAGCGGGGAAGGGATGGATGAGGCTGAGGTCGACTTCACCGACGAAGAGTCCGGCGGCGAAGGAGGGCTTTTCCCACTCCGTCTCGCGGCTCGACTCGGCGACGTCCATGGCTTGCTGGATGGCTTCTTCGTTGTGACTCATTTCGGGCTCCGGCTTCGGTGTTCGGCATTGTCCTTCAGATGGCTCGACCTATCCTGAATGAATGCTCATTCAGTGTCAATGATTTCCTCTTCTCAGGGGTTTAGATGCAAGAAATGCCCCGCCGTGAGGATATACTCGGCGCGCCATGGCGGAGGAGCGAAAGAAGGGGAGGCCGGCCACTCAGAACGGCCTGAAAGCAACCCAGTTCGAGGCCATCGTCAATGACAGGGGGCTTCTGATCGGCCCTCGTCCGACGGTCGACACGGACAAGCTGGAGGGCCTCCTTCGGAAGGTCCTCGAGGAGCTCCATGTCGATCTCGAAGACGAAAATGTGGTCGGGACGCCGCGCCGGTGGGCGCATTCGCTCGTCTCGATGACGAGCGGTTACGACTTTAAGGACACGACCCGGCTGGTGACGCTGTTCCGTCAGGCGTGTCACACCGCGGACGACAAATGCCAGAACCTCGTCGTCCTCGGGGGGACGTACAAGACCCTCTGCGCGCATCACATCCTCCCGTTCTTCGGCCATTTCATCGTCGGATACATTCCGGAGGCGCACATCATCGGAGCCTCGAAGATTCCGCGGATCGTCGAGGTTCACATGCGGAAACTTCAGAGCCAGGAGCATCTCGCGCATCAGATCGCGGACACGATCGAGCAGATTCTGGAGCCGCGCGGGCTCGCGGTGTGGATGGGAGGAACGCATCTCTGCATGGTGATGCGGGGCGTGGAGCAGGAGTCCTCGTTCATGGAGACCAACGTGCTGCGGGGCGAGCTGCTCGAGGACGAGCGAACGCGGCAGGAGTTCATGTCGATCGTGAGCCGGCGCGGTCAGCGCTGAGCGGAAGCGGACTGATGAGTCACGCCGAGGCCGTGAAGGGCTACTTCGAGGCGTTTGCCGAGCGGGACTGGGAGCGGTTCTCGCGCAAGCTCTCGCCTCGATTCTCCTTCACGAGCCAGTATGACGACGCGATCGGGCTGGAAGAATTCAGGCGACGCTGCTGGGACGCCGTCGAGAGCGTGAGCCGGTTCGAGATCGTCGCGATACTCGAGCGTGCTGACGACGTGATGGTCCGTTACAAGGGCCGCGTCAACGGCCAGGAAGTCCAGAACGTCGAGCACTTCGTATTCGAAGGTGAAACGCTGCGAAGCGTGACGGTCTTTTTCGGCCGGCCGTGAGTCGCATCGCGTTCCTGCCGTTCAGATGATCGACGTCGCCCGCTGCATCAGAAGGTCCGTCTGAACGTCTCTTCCCATGACGAACTCTTGGGATCCGCAATAGCTGAAACCCTTCGACTCGTAGAAGCGTCGTGCGGGATGGTTGTGCTCCCATACGCCGAGCCAGATGACGTCGTGACCGCCGGTTCTTGCGATGTCGAGACACTCGGAAATCAGGATCGAGCCGATTCCGCTGCGCTTCAGCTCGGGATTCACGTAAAGCCGCTGAAGCTCGATCGGCGAGACTCCCGTCACACCGGGCTCGCGATGGCCGACCCGAAGCTTCGCGTATCCGAGGATCTCTCCGGCGGCCGTGGACGCTATTCTGAATATGGAGGATTCGTCCTCGAGCTCGGCGGCGAACGCTGCCTCGGTGTAGGTCTCGACGATGTAGGCATCGAGATCCTGGTCGTCGCAGGTTCCGCGAAACGTCGTTTCAAACGAGCGGAGAGCCATTGCGACGAGCGCGGGGATCTCGCCTTCGAACGGCTCGCGGGTGACCAGGTCCCGAGTCACGCCCGATCGGTTCGATTCGCGAGCTCACTCCGGAGCGCCCGAACCTCTTCCTTCAGCTCGAGAATGAGAACGACCGACGCGGCGTCGCCCTCCTCCTCGTCGCGTCCGACGAAGAACGAGGCGAGCATCGCCGTCACGTAGCCGAACATCGCGACCCCGTATGACGTGAGCAAAACCGCCAGAATCCGCCCCTCGGGGGTTGCCGGCCAGGAACTGCTTCCCAGCGTCATCAGAATCATGATCGTCCACCAGAGCGAGTCGGCATATGTGGCGAAGCCGGCCGCAGAGGGACCGCTTCGCTCGAACGTGTGCATCCCGAGAGCTCCCAGAACGCTGACGATGATCGTCAGCGCGATGACGTAGCCGAAGTTGCGCTTCTGCATCGTTCGCCGGAGCGATCGCATTCCACGGTTGAACGAGCCGACGAGACGGAGAAGCTGCAGGCTGCGCGCGGAGCGGGCGAGGCCGAGAACCCGGAGGGCACGCGCGGCGCGGAGAATCCGGAGAGCTGGAAGTGCGAGCGCGAGTAGCGTCAGCCAGTTCTTCACGACGAACTTTTTCTTTTTTGGCGCGATGAAGAATTTCACCAGAAAATCGACGATGAAGATGACCCAGATAATGTTCGAGATCATGTCCAGCGCGGGGTTTGCACCGGCGGTCAGCTCGACGACCAGGATGACGAGCCAGATGAAGCCGAGAATGACCATCGGCAGCTCGAGCAGATCCTCGATCTGAGTAAGCAGCTGTCTTCGCTCGGTTCCGAGCGACCGTTCGATTTCGGTCTCTTCGTTGGTCTCACTCGGGGTCGTTTGGGTGTCCATCGATGTGCCTCCTGCGTTGCGGGATGATAGTTTCGACTGGCTCGTGACATGCTTCGCGAAACGCCGAAAGGAGTGATCTTGGCAGAGTATCCCGACGAAGGTCGAAAACGAGTGGTCATCGCGGCGGTCGAACCGACCGTCGATGGAGGAAGATTCGCAGTCAAACGGGTCGTCGGAGACCGGGTGGAAGTCACGGCCGACATCTTTGCAGACGGCCACGAAAGCGTTGGTGCCCGGCTGCTGTGGCGAAAGAGTGGCGAGAAGGAGTGGAGCTCGGCACCGATGGCTCATCGGGACAACGATCGGTGGGCGGGTGAGCTCGCGGTCGACGCGATCGGCCGCTGGGAGTTCACGGTCGAAGCGTGGATCGATCGGTATCTCGGCTGGTCGAGAGACATGGAAAAACGGATCGCCGCGGGCCAGGATCTGGCCGTCCAGTACCTCGTTGCTGCCGAGCTGATCGATCGCGTGATCGACCTCAGGAAGCTTCCGAAGGCCGACGCGGCGGCACTGAAGGAGTGGGCGGCGACCTTTCGCGACGAAACGATTCCCGACGCCGACAAGACGGACAGGCTCGTCTCCGGCGATCTCGACGAACTGATGGAGCGCCATCCGGATGACCGGCATGCCTACCGGCTCGAGCCGGGCTATCCGATCTGGGTGGATCGTGAGCTCGCGGGCTTTTCAGCGTGGTACGAGATGTTTCCTCGCTCGACGGGGAAGCGGGGGGAGCACGGTACGTTTCGGACAGCCGCCGAGCGTTTTTCCTACGTGCGTGAGCTCGGTTTCGACATCGTCTATCTTCCTCCGATTCATCCGATCGGCGTCTCCTTCAGAAAGGGGAAGAACAATACGCTCGAGCCGGGGAAGGAAGACGTCGGGAGCCCCTGGGCGATCGGCGGCCGGGAGGGGGGCCACACGGCGATTCATCCCGAGCTCGGCACCCTGGAAGATTTCCGGTGGTTCGTGAAGGAAGCGCGAAAGTATGACCTCGAGGTGGCCCTCGACATCGCGTTTCAGGCTTCCCCCGATCATCCGTGGGTCACCGAGCACCCGGAGTGGTTTCGGAAGCTGCCTGACGGATCGATCCAGTACGCGGAGAATCCTCCGAAGAAGTACCAGGACATCTATCCGATCGATTTCGACTCGGAGGACTGGCGGGGACTCTGGGATGCGCTGAGAGACGTCATGCTCTTCTGGGCTGGCGAGAAGGTCCGGGTCTTCCGCGTCGACAATCCGCACACCAAGGCGCTCGGTTTCTGGGAGTGGGCGATCGCGGAGATCCGTGACGAATATCCGGACGTGATCTTTCTTTCCGAAGCATTCACCCGGCCGAAGGTGATGTATCACCTCGCGAAGGTGGGATTCACGCAGTCGTACACCTACTTCACCTGGCGGAACTCGAAGCCCGAGATGGAGGAGTATCTTCGCGAGCTCACGTCGGTCCCTGTGGTCGATTTCTTCAGGCCTAATTTCTGGCCCAATACGCCCGACATCCTCCATGCCGATCTCCAGACAGGAGGGAGGGGGATGTTCATGACGAGGTTGATGCTCGCTTCGCTCCTCTCGTCGAACTACGGAATCTATGGTCCGGCATTCGAGCTGCTCGAGCACCTTCCGGTTCGCGAAGGAAGCGAGGAGTACCTCGACTCGGAGAAATATCAGATCCGGCGATGGGACCTCGACCGGGAAGAGTCGCTGCGGTGGCTGATCGCGAGAATCAATCGGATCAGGCGGGCGAATGCGGCGCTTCAATCGAATCGTTCTCTCCGGTTCCATCGATTCTCGAATGACCAGATCACCTGTTTCAGCAAACGGACGAAAGATTTCGCGAACGTGATCCTCTGTTTCGTCAGCTTCGATCCGCGGCACGTGCAGGCGGGATCGACACGGCTCGATATGGCCGAGCTCGGGCTCGACCCGGGAGAACGCTTCACCGTGCACGATCTGGTCACCGGGGCTCGCTACGATTGGCATGGTCTCGAGAACTATGTTGAACTGAATCCGCACGTGATGCCGGGACACATTTTCGAAGTGCAGAGACGGAAACCGAGCGACGCAGCAGGAGCAGGCGATGGTGGGTGAGCAGGATCCCTTCTGGTACAAGGACGTCGTCATCTACCAGACGCACGTGCGCGCGTTTCACGACAGCAACGCTGATGGGATCGGTGACTTCGAGGGGCTGACGGAAAAGCTTCCGTATCTTCACGATCTCGGCATCACCGCCATCTGGCTGCTGCCGTTCTACCCATCACCGTTGCGCGACGACGGATACGACATCGCCGACTACACGGCGGTGAATCCCGCCTACGGAGATCTGGAGGACGTGAAGAGGTTCATCCGGAAGGCGCACGCGCTCGGGATCAAGGTGATCACCGAGCTGGTGATCAACCACACGTCCGATCAGCATCCCTGGTTTCAGAAGTCCCGCCGGGCTCCCCGGGGGAGCAAGTGGCGCAACTTCTACGTCTGGAGCGACGATCCCACCGAGTACTCCGACACGCGAATCATCTTCAAGGACTTCGAAACGTCGAACTGGACGTGGGACCCGGTGGCGAAGCAGTACTACTGGCATCGGTTCTACCATCATCAGCCCGACCTCAACTTCGAGAATCCGGAGGTTCATCGGGCAGTGGAGCAGGCGCTCGATTTCTGGATGAAGCTCGGAGTCGACGGGTTGAGACTCGACGCGATCCCTTACCTCTACGAGAGGGAAGGAACCAACTGCGAGAACCTACCCGAGACGCACGAGTATCTGAAGACTCTGCGAGCGCATGTCGACTCGAAGTTCGAGAACCGGATGCTTCTGGCCGAGGCGAATCAATGGCCGGAGGACACCAAGCCGTACTTCGGCGACGGCGACGAATGTCACATGGCGTTTCACTTTCCGGTGATGCCGCGTCTCTACATGGCGGTCGCGATGGAGGACCGCTTTCCGCTCGTCGACATCATGCATCAGACCCCGCCGATCCCCGAGAACTGCCAGTGGGCAGTTTTCCTCAGGAATCACGACGAGCTGACCCTCGAGATGGTGACCGACGAGGACCGGGACTTCATGTGGCGGATGTATGCGAAGAATCCGAGAGCGAGAATCAACCTCGGGATTCGGCGCCGGCTCGCACCCCTGCTCGGGAACCACCGCCGTCGCATCGAACTGCTCAACGGGCTGCTCTTCTCGCTGCCGGGTACGCCGATCATCTATTACGGCGACGAGATCGGAATGGGGGACAACATCTATCTGGGGGACCGGAACGGAGTCCGGACCCCGATGCAGTGGAGCAACGACCGGAACGCGGGGTTCTCCCGCGCGAATCCGCAACAGCTCTACTTCCCGGTGATCATCGACCCGGAGTATCACTACGAGTCCGTCAATGTGGAGGCCCAGCGGGAGAATCCGAACTCGCTGTGGTGGTGGATGAAGCGGATGATCGCGCTTCGCAAGCAGTATCAGGCGTTCGGGCGCGGATCGATCGAGTTTCTGAATCCCGACAACCCGAAGGTGCTCGCTTTTCTCAGAGCATACGAGGACGATGTCATCCTCGTGATCGCGAACCTCTCGCAGCACGTTCAGTGGTCGGAGCTCGACCTCAGCCGATTCTCCGGCCGGGTTCCGATCGAGATGGTCGGACAGACGGAGTTTCCGAAGATCGACGGGCAGAACTTCCGGGTTACGCTCGGACCTCACGAGCTGTTCTGGATTTCTCTGGAAAAGGATGAGGAGATTGCCGAAACGTTCGAGCCTCCGGTCTTCGAGGTCGGCACGCTCGAAGCGCTTCTGACGGGCCGCGCCAGGCGGGCGTTTCAGAAGACGCTGCTCGGCTGGCTGCAGGAGCGTCGATGGTTCGGAGGGAAGTCGCGGAAAGCTCGTGAAGTCGAGATTCGCGACTGGATTCCGATCGGAAAACACGGTGTCATTGCGATCGCGCGGATCGACTACATCGACGGTTCTCCCGAGTTCTACCAGCTTCCGCTGATCGTCCGGCGTGAGGGAACGGTCGATAGTCGGGCGATGCCGATTGCGAGGCTCGGCGCGGACAGAGTCGTCATCGACGGCCTCTGGGATCCCGACTTCTGCCGCGCCCTTCTCGGGCCGGTCGTGGGGCGAAAGAAATTCAAGGGGGAAGACGGTCTCATCGAGGGTTCGCTCGTTAGCCCGGAGTCGAAGGCCCCGCTCAAGGCAGTGTTCCGGAACGTTTCGATCATGGGAGGCGAGCAGAGCAACACCTCGATCGTCTTCGACGAGAAGGTGATTTTGAAGATGTTTCGCAGGCTGGAACCGGGAACGAGTACCGATCTCGAGACGCAACGATTCCTCGCGTCGGAGACTGACTTCACCCACATGGCTCCGCCGCTCGGCTGGCTCGACTACGTGCAGGAGAATCAGGAGCCGTCGACGCTCGGGATGGTGCAGAAGTTCGCACCCAACGGAGGCGACGCATGGGCGCTGTCACAGCGTTCGCTCGAAGGCTTTTACGAGAGAGTCCGGAGCGGTGAGACCAGGGTGAACCGTACGATTCGGCCGGAAACCAGCGGCCTCGTGGCGGCCGCGCGAAAGCCGCGCCGGGAGGGAGCCGAGAATCTCCTCGGTGAGTTCACCATGGTCGCCGAGCTTCTCGGAACCAGGACCGCCGAGATGCATCTCGCTCTCGCCTCGGGTGGCGAAGGCTCGCCTTTCGCGCAGGAGCCTTTTTCTTCCCACCATCAGCAGTCCGTTTATCAGGAGCTGAGAAGGCAGGTGATCAGCGTGACCGAGCTGATGAAGAAGCGGGGAGATTCGCTGCCGCAATCGATCCGTGGCTCTGCACGGAAAATCGCCAGCTCGCGCCCGGTCCTCGAGCGTGTGGCAAAGGCGGTTGCCGACGGGCCGATCCGGACTCGCAGGATCAGAACCCATGGTGATTTTCACCTCGGCCAGGTCCTCTACTCCGGGAACGATTTCGTGATCATCGATTTCGAGGGGGAGCCGAGCCGGGCGCTGAGCGCGAGAAAACTCCGCCGCTCGCCGCTGCGAGATGTGGCTGGGATGCTCCGTTCACTCCATTACGCTCCCTTCGCCGCGCTCCGCAATCTCTGGGGAGAGACCGGGGGACCGGAGAGCGATGAGGCCGAAAAGCTGGAGGAGGCGGCCGAAGCGTGGGCCTGGTGGGCGCAGGTGCGATTCCTCAGGAGCTATCTCGAGCGGATGAAGGATTCGAATCTGATCCCTTCGACGGACGAGCAGATCCAGGTGCTGCTCGATGCCTTCATGATGGAGAAGGCGTTATATGAGGTCGTCTACGAGTTGAACAACAGGCCCGACTGGATCGAGGTGCCCGTCAAGGGGCTGGAAGGATTGATCAGGAGGACTTCGGCGGAGGGGTTGAGCCCGGCCGGTTCGGGATGAACCGTGCCGGGGTGAAGCAGGGGCGAATCAGGGGAGATCGTCCGAGTAGTGGTCGACGGGACCCTTGAGCGGTTTCATCTCTTCGACTTCATCGAGAGAGAGTCCCAGATCCTCGCCGCCGTCGCGATCTTCCTGCCGACGCGCCTCTTTGGCCTGCTTGCGCTCACGCTTCGCCTGCTCGCGCTGGCGTTTGATGACGGATGGTCTTGCTTTGGCCATTGGCCCTCCCTGTTCATTCTGAGCTCAGGCAAAAGAAGGGGCAGGATTGCTCCTGCCCCGGTTTTTTGAAATTGTCGTTCGAGGTTCAGACAGTCTCGACGTTCGACGCCTGAAGGCCCTTCGGACCCTGCGTTACGTCGAACTCGACAGCCGCGCCCTCGGCCAGCGAACGGAAACCGTTGCCCTGAATCGCCGAGTAATGGACGAATACGTCTTCGCCGCTTTCACTCGTGATGAAGCCGAAACCCTTGGCGTCGTTGAACCACTTGACAGTACCAGATGTTCTCATCTTTGAATCTCCTTTCCGTGTTGCCTTGGAGATTCAACGAAACGTCTACTCTCTGCATGGCAAACCACTGATGTCCGATTAAACACCGGATAACACAATTCTATTCGCGAAGTGGCATTTCGTCGAGTCTTACCGGGAAAACGAGGGCTTTCCGGGTCACGCCCGGTCTCCGGGACAGCCATTTTCGTCGCCTTTCCTCCGGAGACGTACTCAGATGGTTCCGAAGTGAAACATTCAACATTTCTCGGTTGTTGGGAAAGAGCGGACCCCTATTGGAGGTTTCTGTGAAGAATCTCAAGTTGGTCGTTGTCTCCCTGTTGATATTGCCCGCCGCGGTCGCCCCCGCACCGCTCGCCTACGGAGAGGAGAAGACGCCGGGCCTCGAGGTCGTCAAAAGGCTCTCGCCGCCTGAAGTATCCCGCCATCTCGCCGAGCTCTCCGCCTTTCTCGATGCGAAGCGAGGCGAGTTGAGACCGAACGCCGTGCTCGACGACCGCTGGAGCTGGATCTTCGCGATTCCACTCGCCGGAAACACTCCGGGAAGCCGGGGGACCTACTTCCGATCGGACGTCACGTTCTCCAACCAGAACTTCGAACGATCGCAGTTCTTCCGCGTGTTCTTCTTTCCTCAGGGGATGGACAACACCGCTGCACAGGGCTTTCTGCTCGATCTCAGGGGAGGCGAGATCTTCACGGCTCGAGACTTCATAGGAGACTTCCTCGGGATCACCGGAATCGGCACGCTTCTCGTCCATGGTGTCGATGAAAACGGGAATATCGATCAGCTCGCCGCTCTCGATGGTTACTCGCGAGTCTGGACTCCCCAGCGCGACGATCCGACCGCCACGGCCTCGGCGCAGTTCAACGCGGTCGACGTCAATCTTCTCGCGAATTTGCCAGGAGCGGTCGCGATCGGTCTTCGCAACGACCCTGAGTTCAGAACGAACGTTGGAATCGTGAACCTCAGCTCGAGATCCGAGACGTGGGACGTGACGGTCATCGGCGAAGGAGGTGCTTTCACGCTGCTGGAGATCACGGTCCCGCCGCAATCGGTCAAGCACGTTGGCGTTGGGGACATCGATCTCGGAAATACCTTCGTCGAGTTCCAGGTCCGGGGAGACCCAACCGGACTCCAATGGCTCGCGTACGGGACGACGAACGACAACATCTCCGGCGATGGCTGGGTTTCGCTCGCTACGCCGCAGCGCGAAGCCCCCGGTGGTACTCGTGGAGACAGACCGTATTAGGCCGGTCGCTGAGGGTGGTGGCAACGAAAATCACTAACCTCATCGCTTCCTGCCAGGGTTGCCCCTCGGGAAGCGTCCGGGATTCCACTCCCGCCCCGCCTGGCTCCTATGCCCGCGGGTGCATCCGGTCGTAGATCTGCTGGAGACGTGCGCGGGAGACGTGCGTGTAGATCTGGGTCGTCGATATGTCGCTGTGTCCGAGCATCACTGGACCGAGCGGAGGTCGGCGCCGTGCTCGAGCAGGTGGGTAGCGAACGAATGCCGCAGTACGTGAGGGGAGATATTCGATCGGATCCCCGCCTCGCGGGCGTGTTTCCGGATCTTCATCCAGATCGACTGCCGGCTGAATCGCCGGCCGCGATTCGACAGGAACAGCGTCGGATCACGCTCTTTTTCGAGCTCCGGCCGGCCATTCTCGATGCAGCGGACGATGCCATCGCGAGCGCGGTCGCCGAGCGGGACGATTCGTTCCTTCCGTCCCTTTCCCGATCGTGCGTAGAAAGCCGGCGTCGAGCTCCAGGTCATGGTTCCCGGCGTCGCGTTCGACCACGCCGAAGGCAACTCCGACGCGCACCTTCTGAGCTCGCCGCGGGCCATTCGACATTTTTGTTGCCTTTCCGCCGGAGACGTAATAAAACCTCGGATGGTTCCGAAGTCAAAATTCAACGTTTCTCGGTCGCCGGGGGGCGGATCCCCCGCTTGGAGGTTTCCTTGAAGAAGCTCATGCTGGTCGTTGTCTCCCTGTTGATATTGCCCGCCACCCTCGCCCCCGCCCAACTCGCCTACGGAGAGGAGAAGACGCCGGGCCTCGAGATCGTCAAGAGGCTCTCGCCGTCTGAAGTATCCCGCCATCTCGCCGAGCTCTCCGCCGTTCTCGAGGCGAAGAGAGGTGAGTTGAGACCGAACGTCGTGACCGAGGACCAATGGAACTGGATCTTCTCGATTCCACTTGCCGGAAACAATCCGGGGAGCCGAGGAACCTACTTCCGATCAGACGTCACGTTCTCGAACCAGCACTTCGATCGAAAGCAGCGCTTCGTCGTGTTCTTCTTTCCTCAGGGAATGGACAACACCGCTGCCGAGGGTATCGTGCTCGGGCTCGATGAAGGTGAGATCGTCACGGTTCGAGACTTCATAGGTTTCCTCGGAATCACCGGGCTCGGGTCGCTTTTCGTCCATGGAGTCGATCAAAACGGGAATGTCGACCAGCTCGCCGCTCTCGATGCTTACTCGCGAGTCTGGACTCCCCAGCCCGACAATGCGACCGGCGCCACGGCCTCGGCGCAGTTCAACGCGGTCGACATCGGCCTCCTCCAGGGCCTGGATAGAGCAGTCGCGATCGGTCTTCGCAACGACCCTGAGTTCCGAACGAACGTTGGAATCGTGAACCTCAGCTCCAGGTCCGAGACCTGGGACGTAACGGTCATCGGCGAAGGAGGTAATTTCACGGTGCTGGAGATCGCGGTCCCGCCGCAATCGGTCAGACATGTTGGGGTTGGGGGCATCGATCTGGGAAATCTCTACGTCGAGTTCCAAGTCCAGGGAGACCCGACCGGACTCAACTGGCTCGCGTACGGGACGACGAACGACAACATCTCCGGCGATGGCTGGGTGTCGCTCGCCACGCCGCAGCGCGAAGACGCTCCCTGACCTGACCGCAGCGCGCGGGGCGAGAGCCCGTCTCTCGCCCCGTCTCGCCTGTGGGACCTATGCCCGGGGGTGCATCCGATCGTAGATCTGTTGAAGCCGCGCTCGCGACACGTGCGTGTAGATCTGGGTCGTCGAGATGTCGCTGTGGCCGAGCATCATCTGGACCGAGCGGAGGTCGGCGCCGTGCTCGAGCAGGTGGGTAGCAAACGAATGCCGCAGTACGTGAGGGGAGATATTCGATCGGATCCCCGCCTCGCGGGCGTATTTGCGGATCTTCATCCAGATCGACTGCCGGGTGAATCCACGGCCGCGATTCGACAGGAACAGCGCCGGACTCCCCTCTTTTTCGAGCTCCGGCCGCCCGTTCTCGATGTAGCGGACGATGGCATCGCGAGCGCGGTCGCCGAACGGGACGATCCGTTCCTTCCGCCCTTTCCCGATCGTCCGGAGAAAGCCGGCATCGAGCTCCAGGTCGTTCGTCTCGAGCTCGATGATCTCGCTCACCCGCAATCCCGTTGCGTAAAGGAGCTCGAGAATCGCCCGGTCGCGGAGGCCCGCCGCGGTGTCCTCCGGGGGAGCATCGAGAAGCCTGTCGATCTCTTCCATCTGCAGAGATTTCGGCAGCGTCGACCAGAGTTTCGGGCTCTCGACGTTCTCGCTCGGGTCGGCCTCGAGGTGTCCTTCGGCGACGAGAAACCGGTAGAGACCGCGGATCGCCGCGAGGGCGCGTGCAGCGGAGCGTGCCGAAAGACCGTCCGCACGAAGCCGCTGAAGGTAACGGACCAGCGTGAGGCGGTCGGCTTTCTCGAGCGGAATCCCTTCCTCTCGCAGATGATGTCCCAGGTGGCGCAGGTCTCTCCTGTACGACGAGATCGAAGCATCGGCGAGGCCCTTTTCGACCGTCAGATAGTCGACAAAGAGTGGTAACCACGTCGTGAAGAACGGGGTGTCCTCCGCGGCCTCGGGATCGATTGCGCGCGGAGATCGCTTCATGCCAATGCCGCGCTCTGATGGGCGACGGCGTCCGCCATGTAGGAGGAGCGGACGAATGGTCCAGCGAACACCATTCTGAAGCCCATCGCTTCGCCCTCCGCCCGGAGGGAGTCGAACGCGTCCGGATGGACGTACTCGACGACGGGAAGTTTCTGAAGATTGGGCTGCAGATACTGTCCGATCGTGAGAATCTCACAGCCGGCCTCGAGAAGCTGGCGCATGACGCCAACGACTTCTTCTCGCGTTTCACCGAGGCCGAGCATCAGCCCCGATTTGGTGATCACGGAGGGGTCGGATTCCTTGGCACGACGGAGGACCGCGAGGGAGCGTTCGAGACGGGCGCCGCGGCGGACTTCACGATAGAGCCGAGGGACGGTCTCGACGTTGTGGTTGTAGTAGTCGGGTCGAGCTTCCACGACGGTATCGACGGACTCGAGACGCCCTCGGAAGTCGGGAGTCAGGACCTCGACCGCCGCCCCCGGGAGGGCTTCCCGGATCGCGCGGATGGTCGCGGCGAAGTGGGCTGCTCCGCCGTCGGGGAGGTCGTCTCGAGTCACCGAGGTGACGACGACGTGAGCCAGGCCCATCCGGCTCGCTGCTTCGGCGACCTGCCGCGGCTCTTCAGGAGACGGAGGGGCGTACGGGCGTCCGGTCGTCGCATTGCAGAAGCCGCATGCTCGGGTGCAGACGTCTCCGAGGATCATGAAGGTGGCCGTGCCGCGCGAGAAGCATTCCGAGCGGTTCGGACACGCGAGCTCTTCGCAGACCGTGACGAGAGATTTCGAGCGGAAGAGAGTTTTGAGCTCGTGCAGCTCCCGGAGATTCAGTTTTTTCTCCCGAATCCACTCCGGAAGGCGTTGTCGGTCGGGCATGATGAATATTGTAGAAGATCGGACCCGTGCCGGGAGCGGCGGGCGATCCGAGACATGCAGTGAAACGGGGGGGACCGTTGTGGTCCCCCCGTCCTTCCAACTGGTCAGGTCAGATTAGAAGCGGTGCGATGACGAGCGCGACGACCGACATCAGCTTGATCAGGATGTTGAGGCTCGGTCCGGCGGTGTCCTTGAACGGGTCTCCGACCGTGTCGCCGACGACGGCGGCCTTGTGGGCGTCGGAACCCTTGCCACCGAAGTTGCCCGCCTCAATGTGTTTCTTCGCGTTGTCCCAGGCGCCGCCGGCGTTGGCCATGAAGATCGCCATCATGACGCC
The DNA here is from genome assembly GCA_019347945.1 of Acidobacteriota bacterium. Lineage (NCBI taxonomy): Bacteria > Pseudomonadati > Acidobacteriota > Acidobacteriota bacterium. Next base: position 173,696 of record JAHWKK010000003.1, read on the forward strand.
CGAAGTCGTTACCCCTGCGAGGAGACCACCGAGGGCCGTGACGTCGTAAAACCCGACGACCACGGGAACGATGACGGCGAGCAGACCGGGAGCAACCATCTCTTTCAGAGCGGCTGTAGTGGAAATGTCTACGCACTTCGCGTGGTCGGCGACTGCGGTTCCTTCCATCAGTCCGGGGATGTCGCGGAACTGCCGTCGAACCTCCTCGATCATCTGGAAGGCGGCGCGACCGACAGCCTGCATCGCCATCGAGGAGAAGAGGAACGGAAGCATGGCTCCGAGAAAGAGCCCGCCCATGACTCTGGGATTGGAGAGGTCGATCGTGGTGAGGCCGACCGTCGTTTTGAACGCAGCGAAAAGAGCGAGAGCGGTGAGGGCAGCGGATCCGATCGCGAAGCCCTTTCCGATCGCGGCCGTGGTGTTTCCGACCGCGTCGAGCTTGTCGGTCCGGCCGCGAACCTCGGCGCCGAGATGGCTCATTTCTGCGATTCCCCCGGCGTTGTCCGCGATCGGCCCGTAGGCGTCGACGGCGAGCTGAATGCCGGTGGTCGACAGCATGCCGAGCGCCGCGATGGCGATGCCGTAGAGTCCGGCCTGCTGATAGGCGATCACGATTGCTGTGACGAGCACGATCACGGGAAATGCCGTCGACTTCATTCCGAGCGCCAGACCGCTGATGATGTTGGTGGCGACGCCGGTCTGGCTGTCCCTGGCGATTCCTCGCGCGGGTCCGCGCGATTCCGAGGTGTAGTACTCGGTGATCAGCCCGATGAGAACACCGGCAACGAGCCCTGCGATCGTGGCAAAAATGATCCCCATCGCACCGAACTCGACACCGTCGAGGATATAGGTGCCTTCGAGCATCCATTGAGTGACGATCCAGGTGACGGCGAGCATGACCGCCGCCGAAAAGAAAGTGCCGGTGTGGAGCGCGGTAGCGGGGTTGCCCCCTTCCTTTGTCCGAACGAGAAACGTTCCGGCGAGGGAAACGATGATGCCTGCGCCGGCCAGAACGAGAGGAAGAAGGACGAGCATCGGTGTGAAGGTTTCGCCGCTCGATTTCATCGCGTTCATTCCGAGCACGAGTGAGCCGACGATCGCGCCGACGTAGGATTCAAAGAGATCCGCTCCCATGCCGGCGACGTCTCCGACGTTGTCGCCGACGTTGTCTGCGATGACCGCGGGATTGCGGGGGTCGTCCTCGGGGATGCCGGCTTCGACCTTCCCGACGAGATCGGCACCGACGTCCGCTGCCTTGGTGTAGATGCCGCCGCCGACGCGCGCGAAGAGTGCGATCGAGCTCGCCCCGAACGAAAAGCCGGAGAGCACGGTGACGACCTGGCGAAGGCCTTCCTGCGTCCCGCCGTCGAACATGCCGCTGTAAATCAGGAAGAGGATCGAGAGGCCGAGAACGCCGAGCCCGACGACCGAGAAGCCCATGACGGCGCCTCCTGCAAACGCGACCTTGAGCGCCGGGTTCAGGCCGGTCCGCGCCGCGGCTGCGGTCCGGACGTTCGCGGAGGTCGCCACTCGCATTCCGAACAGGCCCGCGAGACCGGAGCAGATCGCTCCGACCGCCACCGAAACTCCGATGAGCCAGGAGCTTTGCGGGTTGGTGGCATTCGCGAAAGCGAGAAGCGCAGCCACGACGACGACGAAGATCGCAAGGATCCGGTACTCGCGTCCCAGAAAGGCCATCGCGCCGTCACGGATGTAGCCGGAGATTTTGACCATCTCGTCGGTCCCCGCCTCCTGCTTGTTGATCCAGGAGCTCCGCAGCCAGGCGAACGCCAGCGCCGCGAGTCCCGCGAGTGGTACGAGGTAGAGCAGAGTTTGAGTATCCACGTCTGAAAAATCCTCTCTTCCGGGTGTTGGGTGCTCATGAGGAGCAGGACGCATCCTCGGGATTCGACCGTCCGGTGAATCTTATGGAAGGAATGGCTCTGGTTTCAATTCCACTCCTTTCAAATCGGCCCTGAACACCCGGAGGCTGTGCTAACTTCCCCGAATGTTCTCGACCGAGATCGACGTTCGCACGGGCTCCGATCGGGAGGTCGTATTCGTCACTGACCAGGTCGTGGAAGCGGTTCGGGCGTCGGCGGTGCGGGACGGGATCTGTCTGGTGACGACGCCGCATACGAGCTGCGCGGTCACGCTGAACGAGAATGCCGACCCTGCCGTTCCGCGCGACCTGATGCGGGCGTGGATGGCAATGGTTCCCGACGTCGCGTTCGACCACGCGGAGGGCAACTCCGACGCGCATCTTCTGAGCTCGCTGATCGGAACGGCCGTGACGCTTCCGATCGTCGAAGGTGAGCTTCAACTGGGCCGCTGGCAAGGGGTCTGGCTGATCGAGCTCGACGGACCTCGAACGCGCCGGATCCGGGTCAGCTGCCTCGGTTGAGCCTGGGGCCGGGATTCAGGGCGTCGGAAGACGGTTGATGACCCCGCACGCGATTCTGGCTCCGGCGTTTCCCGAGGGCTGCGAAGTGAGATCGTCGGGGTCGGCATGGAGGACGACCGCGCGGTTGGCGACCGAGTTCGTTCCCTCATGGGCCGAGAGAACATGCGAACGGACCGTGGTGCTGACGCGGCCGTTGCGGTTCGCGGTCACGTTCCCGAGATCTCCTGCATGCTTCTGCCCATCCGTTGGAGCGCCATGTGGCATGCCGTGAGGGGAGAAGTGATCGCCGGCGGATGAGCCGTCTGCGGCGCTGCAATTCCCATTTTCGTGAATGTGAAAACCGTGAACTCCCGGCGGAACGTTCGAAAGACTGATCTCGATGTCGACGCTGCCGTTGGGCCACTCGAGAAATGTCACGACGCCTTGTGCCGTCGAACCGCTGCGACCCTCAAGGGTGGCGACGGCCTTTGCGGTCGGCTGCCGGGACGACATACAGGCCACGAGAGTTGAAACCACGAATAATGCGAAGGTGAACGTCACCAGTTTTTTCATCGGGAACCTCCAGCGCGAGTAAAGCTGCAACCGTCGGGCCGGATGGCTGGGACCTTCAGCTGAGTCCGAGCTCGGAGACGAGCTGATCGATGGTCATGACCTCTTCTGCTCCGTCCTGCCGGCGCAGCTTCGCGTGATACCAGCCGTCCATCGCCACCGGTGTATAGAGCTTTCCGCCGATGTGCAGCTTCTTTCCGGAAGTGAGTGCAAGGAACACCTGCTCGTAGATGCTGCGGCTGAGCTTCGTATCCGGATAAAAGCGCTCCCGATACTTCACCTTCGCCTTCCGCCCCGCGACCGCGCGAGCTGGCGGCCGCCGTGCGGTTTTTGCTGCTTTTTTGGTCGGACGCTGGTGTGTACGAGGCGGTGGCGGGGCCGGCGGCGCGGCGTCATCATCCGGGGCCTTCGGGTCGGGCGCCGCAGCCGCCGCGGCAGCTCGTCGCGGTCGCCGGGGCGCGTCGCCGGTCTCTGCCTTCCTGGCGGCTTCGGTCTCGTTCTCGATTCCGTGGCGGACGTCGAGAGCCTTCGAAACGATCCATTCAGTCTTGTCGGTCGCGGAACCGCGGGCGGCGACGCGGCCGGGAAAGCGACTCATCGCGAGAATGCGTTCGCTGAGAAGCAGACCCCACCGGCAGAGAACGCCGACGTGATCGTAGGCGAGAGGGCGATCGGTGAGCTCGAGAAGCGAGCGGCTCTTTCGCTCGAGCACGGCGAACAGCAGGCGCGAACTGAACGGATCCGAATGCCGGAGAATCGATTTTCTGAAGTAGCGCGCCGTCTCCAGACCGATGCGGCGAAGCGAGCGCTTCTTTCCGTCGGTACAAACCCAGACGCGTTCGTCGACGTCGGTCGTGAACGGGCTCCGCGGGTAATGGAAATCTTTCGTCAGCCACCCCTTTCGAGTCGTGTGTTTTCCGGGGGTGACGTTCGCGATCAGCGGGATGGGGAGCTCTTCGAGGACATCGAGCTCGTACGAGCTCCAGGTCATGATCTCGCGAACGATGCCGATGATGGCTGCAGCGGTGGCGATCATCATGACCGGATCCGGGGTGAAATCGAGCGTGATCTCGATCCGGCCTCCGCGAGGCCGTACTCCGACTCCCGTCGACCTGCGGTTTGCTCCGAGCATCATCAGGATCGGGGGGAAGATGTAAGCGAGCAGCAGGGAGAGTTTCCTTTCGTTGCGCGAGCTCGACTGCTGTGATCGGGGGATCTCGAAGGAGACGTTGTAGTGGGAGCTGTATCCCCTCAGTCTCACCTCGTGCCCGGTCCTCTTTTCCCACTCGGTGAGTTGATCGCGGACGAAGGCGATCTGCTCCCACAGGCTGCGGACCATTCGCGCCGTACATTTCGGCGCGACTTCGATCAGAGGAGTGACGACTTCGATGACGCCACGATCGAAATAGACGGCGCCACCGGTCGGAAGCTGAAGCGAGCGTCCTTCGCGCGGAAGAAGCGGAATCGTGATGAAGTCGGTCGGAGCTTTCCAGAACTTTTCCGGAACGACCTCGGATCCGTCGACCCAGACATTGAACTCCGATTCCATCCCGACGGCGGGCATGAGGAGTTTTCCTCCGCGTCGGCGGGGGCGGCGGGCTCGCTTGGGAAGGGGGGTGCGGGACATGACTCCCACTGGATAAAGCAATAGGTCTGCCCGGCGGCGGCGGCTCAGTTCGGCTCGCCGGTTTGCAGCTGATCGCGCCTTCGGTCGGAGTGGACCCGGCGCTCGAGAGCGTCGGGAAGAATGACGACTTCCCGGGGATCCTCCTCCAGCTCCGGGGGATCGAGCAGGGCATAGCCGATGTCGAGATGGAGATGATCGTCCGCGTGTCCCGGTTCGCTTCCCCAGGGGCTGATCCGGAGGGATGCGTCGACTTCGCGGACAACCGAGGCAAACTTTTCGTGAGGCTCCTCACCGTCGATGAGCGTCGATCCGATCCGATAGATGTCGGCGCCGCATGCCCATCGGTGGGGATCGCCCCGGTGCCCCCTCTGGTGGAGCGGGGAACGATAGCCTCCGTTGACCGAAATATTGAGCGTCGAGCCGACGGCGTTGCGAACGTTCTGAAGAGTCAGGGCGAGGAACCGGACGGCTGTCGGGATGTAACGGGGGAACGAACGGAGGGGTTCAGCTTCCTTCAGGTCGACTCGAAGAAATTCGCCGATCGCAAAGTGAGTCGTCAGGTAGGTGTTCCATGCGGCCTTCTTCGAAGGAACGCGAAGGAAAAATCTCGGGAGTCGCCTCAGCTTTCCCTCGAAATCACGAACGAATGCGCCGGGTGAGAGGCACGATCGAAGCGGTTCCTCCAGCGTGAATCCGTCGACAACCGTCACTTCCTCGCTCTCAGGCGTCGCTTCTGTTTCGGTCACTCGCCATCTCCCCCAGGAATGAATGGATTCCCGCCGTGATCTCCGCGACCGCCCCGGATGGCTTCCTGCCCGGAGGGAACTGGGTGAGCACGGCGAGTACGTAAGGCTTCCTCTCCTCGAAAAAGACGATCCCGGCGTCGTGATGAACTGTCGAGATGTTTCCCGTCTTGTGCGCAACTCTCGCCTGCTCGGGAAGGCCTGCCGGGATGCCGCTCCGGTACTTCTGGTCGTGGAGAATCTCGAGCATCGCCTCGCTCGCTTCCTCGCTGAAGGCTCGTTTTTCGGTGATTGCCCGCAACAGGCTGACGAGTCCGTTGGCGCTTGTCTCGTTGTTGAGTCCGGCTTCGAAGGCGACCTCGTCCTGAACCCCGCGCAGCACCCTGATTCCGTCGACACCCAGCTCGTCGAGGGCCTTTGCGATCGCCGGGATTCCGACCAGTTGAACGAGGAGGTTGGTCGCGAGATTCGACGATGTCGTGATCATGTGGTGCATCAGTTCCCGAATCGGCAGCGCTGTCCCGATTCGGTCCGCGATGCTGTCCGACTTCGGGTTGACGCTGAGCCGGAAGACCGAGCCGTCGACGATGCTCTCGAACCGGTTCCGGACGTGGAGCGTGTCGTCGATCCCGAAGGTGCCCCGGGCGGCCTGCCGGAAAACGGCTGCCATGACGGCGATCTTCATCGTCGATGCGGCATGGAATGGAGCATCGCCGTTATAGGCCCACTGCACGGTGGTTTCGTAGTCGTAGTACGAGATTGCGAGATCGCTCAGCTCGTGCGCGTTCTTCAACTCGATAATCCGGGAGTACAGCGACGTTTCGACGCTTTCCCGGGTCGCATTCTCGGCGAGTGGCGCCTGGCTCATCGGTTAGAAAGGGTATCAACGGAAGTGCCAGTTGCGGACACCCTCAAATGGAATCCCGCCCGCCGCGCATCGAGATCTCGCTGAAAGGAACGTGTGAAAGGACCGGAACGTCGTGCGTCGCGATGACGATGAGTGGCCGCTTCAGGCGGACTGATTCTTCCATCACTCGGGTCCACGCCATCATCCCTTCTTCGTCGAGTGCCGCGGTGGTCTCGTCGACGAGCAGCACTTCGGGATCGGCAGCCATGGCTCGCGCCAGTGCCACTCGTGCGCGCTGACCCGAGGAGAGTGTGCCTACGTCGCGATCCAACAGTTCCATCGCTTCGAGTCGTCTGAGCGCATCGTCTGCCGGTGCTGTTCCGGACCCGGCCAGGCCGAGATTGAACGCCACCGATCCGCGAAAGAGAAAAGGATTCGAATGTACGAAGACTCGCCTTCCGAACTCGGGAGAGATCACGCCTTCCAGAGGAGGCTGCAGCGTTGCGAGAGATCTCAGAAACGTCGTCTTGCCTGAACCGTTGCTGCCGGTCACCACGAGAACCCGATCCGCTTCGACCCGTCCGGCGGGAACGCGGGCGATCGTCGCATCGTAGCCGAGCGCGAGCCCGGTCCATCTGATTCCGATCACGACCTTCCCCCCATCCGAACCACGCCGTTGACCAGGAGTGCGATCGCAATGAGAACGAGCCCCAGCGCGATCGCTCTCGCGTCGTCTCCTCTGTTGTGTTCCAGCGCGATCACCGTCGTCAGTACGCGGGTCTCTCCCCTGATGTTGCCGCCCAGAATGATTGCCGCCCCGACTTCCGTGAACACTCGGGCGAATGCGATCATCGCAGCCGAGCGGAGCTCCGAAGCGGACTCCCGTACCAGCAGCCAGCCGGTCCGGACCTTTCCGATTCCGAGGGTGCGTGCCGTCTCTCGGGCTTCCGGCGGGAGCGACTTCAGCGCGGTGAGAAGAAACGCCGCGATGATCGGCGTCGCCAGAATCGCCTGGCCGGCCACCATCGCCGCGCGGGTGTATAGAAGATCCATCCACCCGAGCGGACCGGAGGAAGAGAGCAGGAGATAGAGAAAGAGCCCGATTCCGACGGTGGGGAGCGCGGTGAGCGTATGGACCAGCCACGAGGCGATTCTCGACGTGATACCTCGTGCCGAAGAGAGAACCACCGCGACGGGAATCGCCAGGATGAGCGCGATCAGAAGCGCCGCGAGCGACACCGAAACCGAGGTCAGCGTCACTGTCACGAGCTCGCGGTCCCAGGCCGCCAGGAGTCGAAGCGCCTCGCCGAACGATTCGAGAAGGGGGCTCATCGGGGGAGATCGTCCGGTCGGGAGTCGGGCCGCCCTTCGGGCCAGGCCCGGAACGGTTTCTCGCCCTCGATGGAGAAGTCTTCGATCACTTTACGTCCGGAACCTCTGGTGATCCATTCCCCGAAACGGATCGCCTCTGCGCTGCGGGGCCTGCCCCGCCGGATCGTCAACGCGTAGCAGTTGAGCATCGCGTTTTCGGAGGGATCGCTGAAGAGAGGCTCGAGCCTCAGTGTGTTTTCGAGCTTCAGGAACGTTGCTCGATCAGTCAGCAGATAGCCGGAGCGCTCCGACGCGATGCGGAGAGTTCCCGCCATTCCCTGTCCGGTCTCGACGAGGAGGGAAGGCTCAGGCGCGACCCCCGCGGCTGCCCAGAGGCTCGACTCCCTTACGTGGGTCCCCGAATCGTCGGCCCGCGAAATGAAGGGGGAACCGGATCTCGCAATCCGAATCATGGCGTCGAGAGGTGACTCCGCGGCCTCGACCCTCGCAGGATCCTGCTCCGGCCCGGCGATCAGAAAATCGGTGCACATGAACTTCCGGTACCAGGGATCGGGCAGCTCCCGAAGGAGTTTGGATTCCCCGTTCGGCTCGTGAGTGATTGCAGCGTCCGCATCGCCGGCGCGAAGGATGTCGAACGCCCGTCCGCTCCCGGCGCTGAGAGTCTCGAGTCGTTCTCCGGATTCATTTTCCCAGGCGATCGTGAGGGCCTCGGCGAGGCCGGAGTTGTCGAAAGACGTCGAGGCGACGAGTCGAAGGGGGGTGCCGGAAGATTCCTTCGCGCAGCCGGCTATCACGAGCGACAGAACGGCTGCCGCGAAGATGAGCTTGTGCGGATCCGCGAAGAATTTCCAGGCCTCGTCGATGCTTGCGGGTATCGTTTGTGATCGGACCGGTTTCATGGAGATGGCAGAGTGCGAAGCTGCACGGCCAGCATGAAAGAATATCCGCAGGAGTCACGCATGACGAAACACGATTTGTACAAAGAGCATCTCAGAGTCGTATCCGATCGTTTTGATCGCGCGCTCGAATCGGCCGGCTACGACGGAGTGGTGATCTTCTCGGGAAGTCAGCACATGATCTTCCTCGATGACATGCCCTATCCGTTCAAGTCGAATCCCCACTTCAAGACGTGGGTCCCACTGACGGGAGAGCCGGATTCCTACGTCGTCTACGAGCCTGGAAGCAAGCCACGGGTTCTTTTTCATCAGCCGGTCGATTTCTGGCACAAGCCGCCGTCGACGCCGGCCGCGGACTGGGTGACGGAGGTCGATCTCGAGGTCACGAAAACAACTGAAGAAGCCGCCGGAAAGTTGCCGAAGGATGGGAAATGGGCGTGGCTCGGGGAGCCGGCCAACGGAACCTCGAAGCGATTCGACGTGAATCCGGAAGATCTCATTTCGTTTCTCGATTACGAGCGCGCCTGGAAGACCGAGTACGAGATCGACTGCATGCGAAGGGCAAACGATCGCGCCGCGCGCGGGCACATCGCCGCGCGACGAGCCTTCGAGGACGGTGCCTCCGAATGGGAAATCCATCTCGAGTACCTCCGGGCGACCGAACAGAACGAAGCGGGTCTTCCGTACGGAAACATCATCGCGCTCAACGAGAATGCGGCCGTCCTTCACTATCAGCATCAGGAGCGCGAGCGGCCGGGGGACAACCGGCGGTCTTTCCTGATCGATGCCGGAGCGAGCTGGAACGGCTACGCCAGCGACATCACGCGAACCTGGTCCGCGGGTGATGCGGAGTTCCAGTTCCTGATCGACTCGATGAATCAGGCACAGAAATCACTGGTCGGCGAAGTCAGGCCGGGAGTCGATTACAAGGAGCTTCACATGTCGGCTCACCGACGGGTAGGCCAGATCCTGAGAGATCACGAGCTCGTCGACATGTCGATCGAGGAAATGGTCGATGAGGGCGTGACGGGCAAATTCTTTCCACATGGCGTCGGTCATTACATCGGCCTCCAGGTTCACGACGTCGGGGGATTCAAGGCGAACCGCAACGGCAAGGAGATTCCGAAGCCGGAAGGGCATCCGTTTCTCCGGTTGACGAGAGTTCTCGAGCCGACCCACGTCCTGACCATCGAGCCGGGGCTCTATTTCATCGATTCACTTCTCGACGAGCTCCGCGTTGGACCTCACGGCAAAGGGGTCGACTGGAGAGGCATCGACCGTCTGCGGCCGTTCGGTGGCGTTCGGATCGAGGATGATGTCGTCGTTCGCGAGCGGGAGTGCGAGAACCTCACCCGGGACGCCTTCGCACGGATCGCCTGAAGAGGGCACCGGAGCCTCATTCGACGATGAACCACGCCGTCGCGAGCTTCGGATCCGAGCTCGACCAGGAACTGAAGTTTCGGGCGCGATCGCTGAGCCGCAGCGAATGTAGTGTCCACCGTCCCGCTGCAGAGAAGCGTGGAATGACCACCTCCGCTCGCCATTCGTCGCTCTCGCCGACTCTTTTGAGAGACGCCTGAATTCTTTGTGGTTCGCTCTGGTCGATGTCCGGACTTTCGAGCAGAACGGTGGCGCTGAGCACGCCGGTCTCGGCATCGGCTGCAAAGGCGCTGACGACGATCGACGAGCTCTCGCGGTTCGACACGACATTCGGGGCAATCGAAACGGAGATCAGCTCCGGCGGAGTCGAGTCGCAGGTCCCCTGAAATGAAACGTAGAGCCGGGTTCCCTCCAGCGGGGGGTCACCTTTGAAAATGGACGAGCGATTGCCTGTATTGTCCTCGGCGGAGACTCGCGAGACGCTCCAGTCGCCGCATTCGATCTCCGCGGGAAGCTGGATCTCGGAGGTCCAGCGTCCGCCCTCCCCGGTCGTGGCGTGGAAAGAGAGATGCGCCGCCCCGGAGGGGCTCTGGAGCACGCCGTTGACCCTTCGTACCCCGGATTCGTCGTCGACGACCGCCGCGCTGAGTCGAGCGGGGTTTCCCGCCTCGGCGGTGGGGGTCTCGAACCAGACCCGCTCGATCACAGGGGGTGTCGAATCGGATTCCTCGGAAACGATGTGCAATGAAGCCTCGGCAGGTACCGTCTCGGTCGTCCACGCAACCGAGGAGCGATTGTTGGCGGCGTCGACCATTCCGACCGATGCGATGATCCACCTTCCCGCCTCGACACGCTCCGGTATCGTGAGCGTCGACTGGAACAGGCCGTCGTCGATTCGCGTCATGGAAAACGAACGGTCGGCGTGCGACGAGGGGCTGACGATCCGGCCCCATATGCGGGCGACACCCGCCCGGTCATCCCGGACCATCGCCGTGAGGAGCGTCGATCCGCCCGCCTCGACAGTCGAAGGCTGAAACCAGATCCTTTCGAGACTCGGCGGTGTCGTATCCGACTCTTCATCGCTCTCTTCCTGAGCCGATGATTTGTTTTCTGGTGAAGGAGTCGGTTCCATGGCGTCGTCGGTCGGACTCGGGGTCTCCGAGCCGCTCGCGAATTCCGGTCGAGACGGCGGCGCACTCGCGCGACTCAGCGGTTCGCGCGCGCGTGTTTCCAGGCCTGCCTCCCGGGACTCCCGATTCATCTGCTGGGCGGGAGCTGGTGATGTCTCCGAACCGATCTCGTCGTCTGGCATCGATCGGATCAGCGAGATCGAAGAGACAATCTCTTCGGGAGCTTCCCTCTCGGCGGGCGGTGAATCGCTGTGCGACTCCTCGGCAGCGATGTCGGCCTGTCCCACTCCGGATGTTTCGGCCCTTTCGACTGAGCTGGCCGGAACATCCGTTCGTGTCATCCGTTCGAACGCGATCCAGCTGCATGCGAGGAGGATCGTGATGATCGTTGTGACAACTCCCGCGCGACTCACCGCAACAGTGTATGCCTCTGTCGATCTGGCTCGCGATGTGAAATGGAAACTCTTTCAGCGTGGAGGTAGAAGATGATGGCTGAGTTGATCCAGCAGTACAAGGCGCGATTGAGGTCGGACGACGGTGCCGAGTATACGGTTCAGGCGTGGGGGGAGCGGGAGGAAGGGACGACTTGGATTGGCTGGCTGGAGTTTCATCCCCTCGATGACTTGCGCGACATTCTTCAGACGGATCGTGAGACGATACAGCCTGGGCGAAGGGAGCTCGGGTATTGGGCCTCAGGTCTCGAAGACGTCTACCTTCAGGGAGCCTTCGAACGATCACATTCCATTTCGTCCTCCAGGCCTTCCAAAGCATCTGTCTGAGACGGCGTGTATATCCGCCATCCTCGCCTTTTGTCGTGTACAACACCGCCCCGCCAATCTATGATCCGCCTCTGAGTGATGCTCAGAACCATTTTCATCAAATTGTCGGAAAGCGGGACTCTGCGAAAACTCGCGGAAGACTCCGCGTTCGGTAACCGTCTCTCCAGCCGCTTCGTCGCGGGAACCACGGTCGAGCAGGCGATCGCCGCTGCGGCCGAGCTCAACCAGGCGGGAATCAGCTTTTCACTCGACTACCTCGGTGAGAATGTCAGCAGCGAAGAGGAGGCCAGGCAGAACGAGGTCTTCTATCGGGGCTTGCTCGAGGAGATCCACGCGAAGGGTCTCGACGGTAACGCGAGTATGAAGCTGACCCAGATGGGCCTCGACTCGAGCACCGAGCTTGCGACCGAGATCACCGCGAATCTCGTCAGTCGGGCTGCCGCGCTCGGGACATTTCTGCGCGTCGACATGGAGGGAAGCGACTACACGCAGCGCACGCTCGACATCGTCCGGGAAGTGCATGGCCGCGAGGGGAACGCGGGTCACGTGGGCGCCGTGATCCAGAGTTACCTCTATCGGAGCGAAGCCGATGTGCGCGATCTCTGCGCGCGCGGCATCAGAATTCGCCTCTGCAAAGGCGCCTACAAGGAGCCGGCGGAGATCGCCTGGCAGGACAAGGCGGACGTCGACGCCAGCTTCGTGCGCCTGATGAAGATCATGCTGGAGAGCGGCATCTACCACGGCATCGCGACGCACGACGAGAAGATGATCGATGCGACCATCTCCTGGGCGACCGAGCGAAGCATCGACTCCTCCGCCTTCGAGTTCCAGATGCTGTACGGCATTCGCCGCGATCTTCAGGAAAAGCTCGTGCGCGATGGGTGGAATATGCGCGTCTATGTCCCCTTCGGCGACGAGTGGTATCCCTACTTCATGCGGAGGCTGGCCGAGAGGCCGGCGAACGTCATCTTCGTTCTGAAGAATCTGTTCCGCTGAAGTTGGAGGTTGGAGTTGGAAGTTGGGGAAGCTCGGACCTCGCACCGCTGATGGACGGCAGATCAGCTCGAGATTCCAAGAGTGGTTGGTGGCTGCGGCGCGACCCTGGTTCTGGCGAGGCGGCAGGCGATACCGAATTGTTGCCCCGGGATCAGTTTCGCCCTTTCTCCCGGCTTGGAAGTCTCGGATCGATTCTGCTAGAGTCCCCTCCGGAGGATCCCAACCTATGACAAAAAAACTTTTGGCAGTACTCGCAATTCTTGGACTCACCCTCTTCGCGGTCGCCTGCGACGTCGAGCAGACCGGCGAGGATACCTACGAAGTCGAGGCTCCCAGCGATGAAGCCGAAGCCGCTGCAGCTGAAGCCGAGCGGGAGATGCGTGAGGCCGGTGAGAACATTGAAGAAGGCGCTCGTGACGCGACGCGCGAAACCGGGGAAGCGATCGAAGAAGCCGGCGAGGAGATGCAGGAGCACTCGCAGCCGGGCGATCAGGACTGACCAGCAATTCGAATGACCTTCGGGCCCCTGCGACCGCAGGGGCCTTTTTTTTTGCGATCTGTCGGAATCGGCCTGCTGTGAAGCATTCAGCCCGGACAGCTTCGCCAATCGCCTGAACGAATACTTCGAGTCGAAAAGGAGATCCTCGATTGGGTCGAGGAAGAAGATTCCGTTACGGCAGTCATTCGTGAGATCAACGACTACTACCGACTCCTCGAGCGCGGACCGATGACGAACGAGGTGACCTGGTTTTTCGATGACGCCGGCGAAGTCGAGGGAATGCTGCGCGGAGACATCATCCGGAAGAGCTCGACGTCCTGATGCCCGACGGCGAGATCGATCCGACCGCGGATCACCCGGAACGATTCAGAACACTCCTCACCGAATGGCGCAATGCCGCGGGACTCCCGCCGATCGAATGACTGACCCTCCGGCCCGGCTGCGGCGCGTCTGCCGGGAGTAGCTGGCCCGGGATCCAGTCGGCTCGTCGAGGTTCCTGTGATCGCCCTACAATAGGTCACGCCGATGGTTGCAGGAACCGGTGACGCGGGTCGCGCAGGAGACGCGGCACAGCAAGCGACCTGGGCTTCAGGGAGAACAGCAGACTTGAACAAAGACAACCCGAGGGCGGCATCTTTCCGGAAAGTCGATGGGACGTGGACGGTCGAGGATTCTGCCGAAACGTACCTGGTCGATCGGTGGTCCAGCGGTTACTTCTCGATCAACCAGCGCGGCGAGGTCGTCGCCCATCCTTCCGGCGATCCGGCCAAGTCGATTCCGCTCATCGAGGTGGTGGAAGAGGCGAAAGGAGAGAAGCTGCGGACGCCGCTTCTGATCCGGTTTCAGGACATCCTGAGGGACCGGGTCCAGAAGTTGAACCGGGCGTTCGTCGGCGCGATCGAGGAACAGGGTTATGCCGCTCCGTACCGGGGGGTCTTTCCGATCAAGGTCAACCAGCTACGTGAGGTGGTCGAGGAGATCGTCGACGCCGGCAAGCCGTATCACTTCGGACTGGAAGCGGGCTCGAAGCCGGAGCTCTTCGCAGCGCTGGCGGTCCACGATGATCCCGAAAGCCTGATCGTCTGCAACGGCTACAAGGACCGGACGTTCATCAGGATCGCATTGATGGGGACGAGGCTCGGAAAGAAGGTCATTCTCGTCGCCGAGAAGCTTTCGGAAGTACGGGCGATCGCGGAGATCGCGGCGGAGATGGGCATCGTCCCGTGGATCGGAATCAGGGTCCGGCTGCAGGCGAAGGGTTCCGGCATCTGGGCGACCTCCGCGGGCGAAGGGGCGAAGTTCGGATTGTCGGTCGCCGAGATCCTGAGCGCGGCCCGGATTCTTGCGGATGCGGGGCTCGCGGACTCGCTGAAGCTTCTCCACTTCCACATCGGCTCGCAGGTTCCCGACATCCTGACGATCAAACGTGCGGCGAGGGAAGCGTCCCGGGTTTACGCCAAGATGCATCGGGCCGGTTACAAACTCGAGTATCTCGACGTCGGGGGAGGCCTCGCGGTCGATTACGACGGCTCGAGGACGACTTTTCACTCGTCGATGAATTACTCGCTGGAGGAGTATGCCGCGGACATCGTCTTCAACGTCAAGGACATCTGCGACGAAGAGGGAGTGCCGCATCCGACGCTCGTCTCCGAGTCGGGTCGCGCGGTCGTCGCGCACCATTCGGTACTCGTCGTCGAGGCATTCGGCTCGATCGACCGGGTTCCGGACGGACGGTTGCAGATCGACTCCGATCACAAGCTGGTCCATCAGCTTCGGGAGATCGAGGAAGAGATGAGCTCCCGAGGATTGAACGAGACCTGGCACGACGTGCAGCAGGCCCGGGAGGAGGCGCAGAAGCTGTTCGAGGTCGGTCTTCTCGACCTGGAGGATCGAGCGGCCATCGAAGCAGCGATCTGGAAGCTCGTCCGGACGATCGAGCGAGCCGCGGAGATCGGATCGGAAGGAGAGGACGACGTTCCCGAGTATCTGCAGGATCTGCGTGCGGAGCTGTCGTATCAGCATCTCTGCAACTTTTCGGTATTTCAGTCCCTGCTCGATCATTGGGCGCTCGGGCAGCTCTTTCCGATCATGCCTCTCCATCGGCTCACCGAGCAGCCCGAGATGCGCGGCACACTCGCCGACATCACGTGTGATTCGGACGGCAGGATCGCGAAGTTCATCGACATCGCCGATGTGAGGGAAGAGCTCCCCCTTCATCCCGTGGGGGACGGACCCTACTACCTCGGTATCTTTCTGACGGGCGCCTATCAGGACATCATGGGGGACATCCACAACCTTTTCGGGAGAGTCAACGAGCTTCACGTTTTTCTCGACGACGAGGAGGAAGGGGGGTGGTACGTCGAGGAGACGATTCCCGGAAACCGGATCGCGGAGGTGCTTCAGCTGACCCAGTACGATCTGGCGTTTCTGCAGCGGACGATCAAGAAGCTGGTCGACGCCGCGATCAAACGGGGCGATCTGAAGCCGAAGGAAGGGATGCGGCTGCTCGGTGAATACGAAAACGGCCTGACGGACCAGACCTATCTGACACTGCCGGATTGAGCCGTGGCACCCTGATTGCTGCCGGTTGGGGTCGGAGGTGACCCTTTGCGCTGGTTCAACATTTCACTCGTAGGATGGATCATCCTGATCATCGCGATCGCGGTGGCCGCTCACCTGATGGGCGCTCCGCCCGTCTGGATCGGGGTCGGCGCGCTCGCCCTGATCGGAATCGCCGTCATCATGTCGGTCAACAAGTCCGAGAAGTCCGGCCCCTCGCCCCCTCGAGTCTAAAAGGAAGAAGGCCGGAGCCGCGTGGCGGCCCCGGCCTCTTTTCGAGCTTCGGTGAACCCTGATCAGAAAACCAGAATGAAGGCGATGACCAGCGCGTAGATCACGAGCGACTCGATCAGCGCGAGACCGATGATCATCGCGAGACGGATCGCGCCGGCTGCACCGGGATTTCGCGCGATTCCCTGGCACGCTGCCGAGATCGCTTTTCCCTGCCCGAGCGCACCACCATGCGCGGCGACTCCGAGCACGATTGCTGCGGCGATCGGCCGCCAGTCCGTCCCCACCGCATCGGGATCCTGGGCGAACAGTGGGACGGAAATCATTGAGATCACGAAGATCAGACCCATTACCTTGAGACTCTTCACAGCGACTCCTCCTTGATTCATTCTAATGTGCGGATTGGTGTTCGTTTCTAATTTGCAGTCGAAAACGCGAAATTCAGATCAGTGTTCTTCGTGAGCAATGGCTCCCCCGATGTAGACCATCGTCAGCATGACGAAGATGAACGTCTGCAGGATCGAGCCGAAGACGCCGAGCCCCATCATCGGCCAGGGAATCAGGAAGGGAATCGTCATGAAGATTCCGGTTGCCGTGTGCTCTCCGAAGATATTGCCGAACAATCGCATGCCCAGCGACAGGATCCGTGCGAAGTTTCCGATGATCTCGATCGGGAACATCAATGGTGCCAGCCACCAGACCGGACCGGCGAAATGCTTGAGATAGTTCAGAATCCCCTGGTCCCGGATGCCGATCCAGTTGAAGTAGATGAAGGCGAGCAGAGCGAGAGCGAACGTCGTGTTGAGATTCGCGGTCGGCGGCTGCAGGAAGAAGAAGATCCCTATGATATTCGAGATGAAAATGAAAACCGTGAAGGCGGCCGTGATCGGAAGAAATCGCTTCGCGGCCCCGTGGCCGATGATGTCCTCGAGAAGGTTCTTGAGCCCTCCGATGAGGACTTCGAGGATCTGCTGAAAGGTGCCGGGGTTCTCCTTCGAAAGGCGGCGGCTCATCAGAGGAAAGGTGATGGCGCAGATCAGAAAAACGAGCAGGGCCATCAGGACGTGATCGGGGATGTAGAGGCCGAACGGCTCGAGGAGCGCGTTGACGGGGCCGTAGAGTATTGAGGTGTGATGTTCCATTGTCTGTTACCGAACCGCGCTACCAAACCGAAACAAATCGCATTCTAATCCCCTCGGAGCGAGATCCCGATCGCGCGGGCAGCCTCGCCGAGAATCCCCACGACGATGACCGAAAATCCGAGCGCGACACCGACCGGCTCGAATCGGGCTACGGCGATGGTGGCAAAGACGGAAACGGTCATCAGAATCATCCGAAAAGCCACTCTTCCCCCGACGCTGGCGGGGCTGATGTCGGAGGATGACCGCAGAGTGTCCTGAACGATCTCCTGCAGCCAGACGAAGTTCATCACAACGAGGATTGCGCTGCAAGCGATGGCGCCGGCGAAGCGCCAGCCCGCGAAAACGACAGCCCCGGCGATCATCACGAGTGAGCTCACCGCGGCGGTCGTCATGATCCGTCTCACGGTAGCGCGGTACTCGGAATCGATCGGATCAGACATCGGTCTTTGGGTCGTCGGGGGGATCGGTGAAGCCGCCTCCCTTTCCCACCATCCGGAAGAGGTTTAGAAACGCGGCGATCACTCCGAAGCCGGTGAAGATCGCCGTCAGCCAGGGGGAGGTGCCGAAAACGCGGTCCATCGCCCAGCCCCATCCGAACCCGAGTGCGATGGCGATCGGGAACATGAAAGCGAGAGCGGTCAGTTCGAGGCCCGCCCGATAGTCGTCCCCTTTTTTCTTCCTGCTCGAATGATTGTCCACAGCGTCCTCGAAAGATGTCGCCTTTCACCGGGAAAGGTCGGCTGGCATCACCCGGCCGAAACTCTCACATGGTCACGTTTACTCCTGATTCTGTGGGATTTAGCGTCTGGAAGTCCCTGTGCTCGTGCCGTGGCATACGCCTTGCCCCTACAAATAACGTCGCCAAACAGAGGCGTCAGGAGGAATAGACAGATGAAACGACTTACACATTGGAGCCTGAGCATTCTCACCGTCATCATCATGGTGCTCGCGGCAGCCTGCGTCAGCAGCGACGATCCCAACAAGAGAGCCAAGAAGGGCGCAGCGATCGGCGCCGTGACCGGAGCCGCAGCCGGAGCCGTGATCGGAAATCAGTCAGATAACCCGAAGACCGGTGCTGTGGTCGGTGCGGCCGTCGGAGCCGGAGTCGGAGCTGCGATCGGTCACATGATGGACAAACAGCAGCAGGAGCTCGAGCGGATCGAGGGCGTCGAAGTCACCCGAACTGCCGAAGACGAGATCAACGTGGTCATGGAGAACGACATCCTGTTCGACTTCGACTCGGCGGCACTTCGGGCCGATAGTCGTCAGTCGCTCAGAGACATGGCGAGCGTTTTCGTCGAGTATCCCGACACGCGTATCGACATCAGCGGCCATACCGATTCGGTCGGGTCGGCCTCTTACAACCAGAATCTCTCCGAGGAGCGGGCGCGGGCAGTGACGCGCTACCTGACTTCCCAGGGAGTTTCGCCGACGCGAATCACCGCCCGAGGGTATGGCGAATCGCTGCCGACCTCGTCCAACGAAACGGCAGCCGGCCGCCAGCTCAACAGAAGGGTCGAGATCCAGATCACGGCCATTCCTCAGGGCTGAACCAGGAGCAGCAGCCGATGTTGGGAAAAGCGGGACTTCGGTCCCGCTTTTTTCATGTCGGAAAAGCCCACCCCCGATCTCTGGTAGACTGAGTTGCTCTCGCCGAGCGCCGACTGATACGAGGGAGGAATCGCCGCTTGATTACGGGCTACAACACCGATATCAAGCATAACGACAAGGTCTTTCACGTCCAGACAGAGGATAAGGGAAACAACAATCCCGTCATCGAATCGCTCATTTACGTGGGTGGCGAAATTCTGGCGTCGACAAAGACCTCGTATGCTGAGCGCCTGGCGGCCGGTGCTGACGAAAAGATCATCGGCGAGCTGATGGAGCTTCAGCACAAGAAGATGATCGCTGCCATCAAGCGCGGTCGTTTCGACAAGAAGCTCGTGGGCGAAGTGATCATGCCCGCCAAGACGGTCGCACAACCCATTCCCGAGCAGGACGAAGCCGAGGAAAAAGACCTGCTCGAAGACAGCGGCAGTCGCAGTCTCGATCAGGTGATCCTCGATTACCTGGCGTCCGAAGCGGAAAGTGAGCATCTCGAGCTGAGCCTCGTCAACACCGTCGATTTCATCGCGGGCATGCCATTCGAGCTCCGCGTGACGGCATGCCGGAGCCTCTCACAGAAGCCGATCGCCGGTGCAATGATCGAGGTGAAGATGATCTCGACGGTGGAGCCTCCACGCGTTCTCTTTCGGGGCGCGACCGATGAGAACGGCACGACCGTGATCAGGGCGACGATTCCACCGTTGGCCGAGGGCACTGCGGCCGTGATCGTTTCCGCCCAGAGCGAGCTCGGCAACGATGAGCTCAAGCAACTGGTCAAACGCAAGCGCTGAATGAACACCGGAGCCGGGAATCAGGAGCCAGGAATCAGGAGCCAGGAATCAGGAACCAGGAATCAGGAACCAGGAATCAGGAACCAGGAGTCAGGACGGGTCCCGTCTTTGATGTTGCTGGGCTCGCTGGCGGCGATCGTAGAAAGAAGAGGCGAGAGTTGGTGGCTCGCTTCGCTCGCGCTGATTGATGAAATGCGCTTCGCCCTCTCTCCTGACTCCTGATTCCCGGCTCCTGGTTCCTGACGCGACAGCGACATGAAGCGAAATCGACGATGAGAAACGCCATCACAGCCGCGCATGTGCTGGTCTTCTTGGTGGCCGTTTGCACCGGAGGCTCGACGCCTTCCGACGCGCTCCGGTACCTCGCGATCGGTGACTCCTACACGATTGGTGAGGGGGTCTCGCGCGAGGAAACGTTTCCCGAGCAGCTGGCCGTTCTCCTTCGGGCGAGGGGAGAATCTGTGGGCGATCCGGTCGTCATCGCCGGCACGGGATGGACCACGCCCGTGATCCGGCAGAAGGTCCTCGATGCCTCACCCCGGGGCCCGTTCGATCTCGTGACCGTACTCGCCGGGGTGAACGACCAGTTCCGCGGAGGATCGCCACAGACCTACCGGAACGAATTCGAAGCGCTCGTCGGAGAGGCGATCGAGCTGGCCGGCGGGAGACACGCTGCCGTGGTCATCGTCTCGATCCCCGACTGGAGCGTATCGCCGGCCGGGCAGCGGATGAATCGGCCGAACGTGGCAGCGGAGATCGATCGCTTCAACGAGGTCAACCGTGCAGTTGCCGAGGACTTTGGAACGCGCTATGTCGACGTGACCGCGTTCTCACGCGAGGCGACCGATCCCTCGATGTTTGCATCGGACGGTCTGCATCCGTCGGCGATGCAGTACGGCGAGTGGGCGCGCGCGATTCTTCCTGTGGCGCGACAGGCTCTCAGTGAAGCTCAGTCGTCGAGCTCTCGATAGGTGCTCTTGAAATAGAGGAGCGGCGCCCCGTCGGAGACCGAGAGGGACTCGACGCGACCGACGAAGATCGTGTGATCCCCTCCTTCGAAATTCGAATGGATCGTGCATTCGAGGTTCGCCAGCGTTCCCTCGATCACTGGCACCCCCCCGGTTCCAGCCCGCCACTCGACTCCCTCGAATCGATCCTCGAGCGGGCTGGCGAACCGGCTCGACACATCGAGCTGCTCGGACGAGAGGATATTCACTACGAATCGGGACGCGCGCGACAACGCCTGATGTGACCGGATACCCTTCTCGATACAGATCAGTACCAGGGGAGGCTCGAGCGACAGGGAGCAGAACGCGCTGACCGTGAGGCCATGAGGAAGTCCATCGGCATCGAGGGTCGTCACGACGGTGACACCGCTGGCAAAGCGGCTCAGGCCCTCGCGAAACTCGACGGGTGTCACGGCCATTTCGAACCGTAACTATAACCGGGCGGTCGCCGCATTGACGGCACGGGTGATGCGTGCCTGCCGGGGGTTGATTGCGAGAGAGCGATTCCAGTAGTCGAGTGCACGAGCCGGGTCGTCCCTGCGGGCGTATACGTTGCCGAGATTGTTGAGGACCTCGATGGAAGTGGGTCTGAGCGCCAGCGCCTCCTCGAGAACGGGCACCGCTTCGGTGAGCCGGTCGGCTTCGGCGAGGGCCGAGCCGAGGTTTGCAGCGATCCGATAGGAGCCGGGAAAGCGCTCTCGCGCTTCGGACAGAATATTGATCGCGCGGGTCGGCATGTTCCGATCACCGGAACGGAACCATGCCGCGAGATCGATCACGAGTTGCTCGGGGTCGTCGACGAGATTCTCGTCGATGATCTTTTCAACGAGGTTTTCGGCCGCGGTGATCCGGTTGTTGGCGAGGGAGGCATTCAGGAGGTTCAGATACGCGGTCGGATCGTTCTCGATGACGGAGGTCGCGTCATCGAAATAATCGATCGCTTCGGCAAGATCTCCGGCTCGAGCTCTTTTGACTCCTTCGTTATTCAGCCAGGCGTATCGCCCCCAGGTCTCGGGTCTTTCCGTCGCGGCCTCGCTCCGTCGAGCCGTCTGAGTGGAGGGATCCGACTGGAGATGTCCGGCAGATCGCTGATGTCGCATTTCGAGGCCTCGTGCGAGCTCCCCGGATGCGCGCGGCGCTTCGAGATCGATCAGATCGCTGTACGAAACGACCTGGACTGCTTCGATAGGTTCCACGTCAGTGAACATCGAGTCGAGTGCGCGACCGTCCATCTCCGTCGACTTCGGAAGCCCGAGAAGGGAGAGGATCGTCGGTGTGACGTCGAGAATGCTCGCCTGGATTCGGGCCCGCGAAGGTCGGACTGCGTTACCGAATGCGATGAGGACGCCGGCGTCGCGATGATCGACGAGGGTGTTTCGTTCCTCGGGTGCGAGTCGGGGTCGATCATCACCCCACATGAAACCGTGGGCCGAGACGATCAGGAGAGTGGAGTCTTCCGGCAGGGCCCGGAGCCATTCGCCGAGAAGCCTGTCGAGCTCGACGTAGAAGTTGATGAGAACGGGCCAGTATCGACGGTACATGTCGCGATCGACGCCGGATCGCTGCGGGGGAGAGTAGGGACCGAAGACGTGATGAACCACGTCGGCCCCGGGAAAACCGACCGCGAGCAGCATCGGCTCGTCGTTCTCCACCAGCCGGAGGGCCACTCTGTGGCTGGTCCAGGTCCGGGCGAGAACTTCGCGCAGCAGGACGGTCGGACTGCCCCCCTGCAGGTCGTTGCCGACCTCTGCGAAACGGCCGAGCTGATCGGGTCCGACCGTCTCGATGGGAACCCGGCTGTCCGCGACGACTGCCGCGACTTCAGCCGGCCACGTCTCGAGCGTCATACCCTCATCGGGTTGAACGACGACGAGGTTGTCCATCCGGACGGGGGGCCACGCAGCCCACCAGTCGACCACATCCGAGGGGCGGTTGAAGCCGGCCGCGATCTCCCAGAAAGCCGGAGCATGGCGGCGTGTCGCCGGCGCGGCGGCGGTTTCCGCGCCTCCGACGATTCCGGTCCGGGCCGGAGCGAGACCGGTCGAAAGAGATGTCCAGACGAGCGATGAGGCTGTGGGCTGAATCGACTGCAGGCGGGCCGAGGCTCCGTTCTCGATGACCGACTCCATATTCGGCATCCGCCCGACGTCGATCAGGGCGTCGAGCAGTTCCCAGTCGAGACCGTCGATGCCGATCACGGCGACCCGACCGACCGGTCCCCGGGCCTGCCTTCGAATCTGCTGGCGTTTGTGCTCGAGCAAGGCTCCCTTGTCGATGGTGATTCGGCCGATCTCGAAAGCCTTGACGTCGATCCCGTTCCGTTCCAGGTGCGCGATGGCTGTAGCCGTCAGAGCCGAGCGCCTCTCAGCGAACCGCGCTCCCGGAGAGGCGAGCTCCTCCACCGATACCTGTGTCGTCACCGCCCGGAGCGCCTCGGCGACCCTCCGATCGAACCAGGAACGCCAGCCGTCCACCACGATCCGTCGCGAATCCGGCAGCTGCGCGCCCGTGACGAGGAACCGCACGCGGTATCCCACTCGGATCGGCACGTTCTCCCGCGTCAACGCCGAAGCCACGCCGTCCGCCTGGGCGGCGCCGTCGCGGCTTGCAAATGCGTTTCTCCGGAAGATGTGCGGAGGGAGGAACGCGATGCCTCCTCGAGCGATCCGAATCTCACCCGATGTCCGGTCGATCCCGAAAATGAGAGTCCCTGGCGAGGGAAGGTAGAGACTGATCGCCAGGTAGAAAAGCCCGATAATTCCGAAAGCGATCAGCAACAGCTGGAGGCGGCGAAAAGTCAGCATCGGCAGACGACCTGTTGCATCCGAGCTGCCAGCTGCAATTAGAATGCACCGAACATGACACTCATATTCGTTCCCAAAGAGGCCGGAGACCAGGAGACGCGAGTCGCTGGTACTCCCGAGACGGTCAAAAAATACGTCGCCGAAGGTTTTTCCGTATCGGTCGAATCGGGCGCTGGCGAGAAGTCGAACTTCAGCGACGAGGTCTATCAGGGTGCCGGCGCCACCATCGGGACGACGGCCGACTGGGAGAGGAGCGACCTGGTTCTCACCGTGACCGGGCCATCGGAGCAGAACGCGGCGCGGATGAAGCAGGGCGCGATTCTGATCGGCCTCCTCACGCCGCATCGCCGTTCCGATCTGGTCAGGAAGCTGCGAGATGGTCGCGTCTCGTCGCTCGCGATGGAGCTCGTTCCTCGAATCTCCAGGGCGCAGTCGATGGATGCTCTCTCGTCGCAGGCTTCGATCGGCGGCTACAAAGCGGTTCTGCTCGCGGCATCCCGGCTCGGCAAGTACTTTCCGCTGCTGATGACCGCGGCCGGGACCATCAAGCCTGCGAGAGTGGTCGTGATGGGAGCGGGCGTCGCCGGTCTGCAGGCGATCGCGACTGCCAAGCGTCTCGGCTCGATCGTCGAGGTCTCCGACATCCGGCCCGCCGTCAAGGAACAGGTCGAGTCGCTCGGCGGAAAGTTCATCGAGCTTCCGATGGAGGAGAGCGGAGAGGGTGCGGGCGGCTACGCGAAGGAAATGGGAGAAGACTTCCTCCGGAAACAGCGGGAGATCGTCGCTCGCCACGTGTCGGCGGCCGACGTCGTCATCACGACCGCGCAGATACCCGGGCGCAAGGCGCCGACGCTGGTCACCGAGGAGATGGTGAAGGCGATGAGAAAAGGGGCTGTGATCGTCGATCTGGCGGTCGATTCCGGGGGCAACTGCGAGATCAGCGAGCCCGAAAGGGAGATCGAGCGGCACGGTGTCCACATCCTCGGTTACTCGAATCTCCCCGCGACCGTGCCGGAGGACGCGAGCACGCTTTACTCGCGCAATGTCTATTCACTGCTTGGTCTGGTCAAAACCAAAGAGGGAGGGCTGACCCTGAACCTCGAGGACGAAGTCATCGATTCAACTCTGCTCACTCACGACGGAGTCGTCCGTCATGCTCCGACGGCTGCGCTTCTGGAGGGTCAACGCTGATGGACTCGATTCTCATCGGTATTTATCTTTTCGTTCTTGCGATGTTCGTCGGCTTCGAAGTGATCACGAAGATTCCGCCGACGCTGCATACGCCTCTGATGTCGGGTGCGAACGCGATTTCCGGGATTACGGTTGTCGGAGCGCTCATTGCGTCGCAGGGAGGTTATTTCACGACGAGCCGGCTTCTCGGCTGTCTCGCGATCATTGTCGCGACGGTGAACGTGGTCGGCGGCTTCCTGGTGACTGACCGAATGCTTCGAATGTTCGGGAAGCGGAAATAGGGCGGGGCGCAGATGGACGGACTCGTATCGTTTCTTTACCTGCTGGCGACCGCTCTCTTCATCTTCGGTCTGAAGAACCTGACGAAGGTGCGCACGGCGCGGCGCGGCAACGGCTTCGCCTCGCTCGCGATGCTGCTCGCGGTCGTTGCGACACTGCTCGATATCGGGATTGTCGACTATCGCTGGATCGTGATCGGCCTGGTGATCGGATCGGTCATCGGTGTAGTGGCGGCGACTCGGGTGAAGATGACCTCGATGCCGGAAATGGTCGCCCTTCTGAACGGTTGTGGCGGCGCCGCGTCGGCACTGGTTGCTCTCTCTGCCATCTGGCTCTACGTGATCGAGCCCCTCGCCATCGGTACGATCTCCGGAATCATGGGCGGTGTTTCCGCAACCACCGTCGCATTGTCGATTTTCATCGGCTCGCTGACACTGAGCGGGAGCGTGGTGGCATTCATGAAGCTTGCGGGGTCGATGCGTGGCGATCCGATTCTGATTCCGGCCAGGCACGCCGCGAACGCCGCGCTCCTGGTGCTCTGCATCGTCGCCGGTATCTGGCTGATCCAGTGGACGTCGGCGGCAGGGATGATCGGCTCTCTCGCAGTTCTGCTGACGCTTGCTGCTGCACTTCTCGGTGTCCTTCTGGTGATTCCGATCGGTGGGGCCGACATGCCGGTCGTGATCTCGCTGCTCAATTCGTACTCCGGACTGGCGGCTGCTGCCACCGGATTCGTCATCGCCAATGAAATGCTCATCATCGCGGGTGCACTGGTCGGCGCGAGTGGCCTGATCCTGACCCAGATCATGTGCAAGGCGATGAACCGGTCACTCGCGAACGTCATCTTCGGGGGCTTCGGCGCAATTGCCGACGAGGGGGGCGCGCCCGCCGACCAGGATTACGGACCGGTGCGCTCGGGAGGAGCCGAGGAAGCGGCGATACTGCTCGACGGCGCCGAAAAAGTGATGATCGTTCCCGGTTACGGCCTGGCCGTCGCGCAGGCGCAGCACACGACCCGCGAGCTCGCCGAGATGCTGGAGGCGCGAGGAGCGGAAGTCATCTACGCAATCCATCCGGTCGCCGGCCGCATGCCGGGACATATGAACGTGCTCCTCGCCGAGGCCGACGTGCCGTATGAGCAGCTGGTGGAGATGGAGCGGGCCAACGGCGAGTTCATCGACACCGACGTCGTCCTGGTCCTCGGAGCGAATGACGTCGTCAACCCGGCTGCCGAGAAGGAGAAGGGGAGCCCGATCTACGGCATGCCGATCCTGCAGGTTTCTGCGGCTCGATCGGTCATCGTGGTCAAGCGCTCGCTGAGTCCCGGCTTCGCCGGCATCAAGAACGCACTCTTCGAAGATCCGAAGACAATGATGGTATTCATGGACGCGAAGCAGGCGCTCCAGGAGATGATCTCCGAGCTGAAGCAGGCGTCCTGAGAGGAGGAAGCCTCATGGGCGAGACGATCAGCTTCAAGTCGAACGGGCACGATTGCCGGGGGAACCTCTCCGTTCCCGCGGATGGCTCCGGCCCCGCGGTCGTGGTCATTCAGGAGTGGTGGGGGCTGGTCGACCACATCGAGGACGTCGTGGATCAGTTCGCCGCCTCCGGGTTTCTCGCGTTCGCTCCCGACCTCTACCACGGGAAGAAGGCGAAGTCGCCGGACGATGCGAAAAAGCTGATGATGGAGCTCGAGATCGACTCCGCGGTCGAGGAGATCTCCGGCGCTGGCGAATATCTGCTGTCGAGGCGGGAGTGCACGTCGTCGAATTACGGTGTGGTCGGATTCTGCATGGGCGGTGGTCTCGCGCAGATGGTTGCCACGCGCGACCGTCGGGTCGGAGCGGCGGCGAGCTTCTACGGCGTCCTGCAGAAAGCGAAGCCCGACTGGGACGCCCTCGAAGCGCCGATTCTTCTGATCTACGGCGAGACGGATCTTTCGGCCCGCGCGAGCGAAGGGATCGAGCTCCAGAAGAAACTGCGGGCGGCGGGGAAGAACGTCGACGTCGCCATCTACCCCAACGCTGGCCATGCGTTCTTCAACGATTCGCGTCCGGAGGTCTACGTCGAGGACGCAGCCCAGGATGCGTTCGAGCGCGTCATCGCGCTGTTTCGCGAGCACCTCCCCGGCGCCGAAGTCGGTTGACGGAGTGAAGAAGCGGCGAGCCGTTCCCAACGCAAGCCCCGGAGGGGCGAAAGAGAGTAGCCGGGGGTGGAGCGGCGCCAGCCGCGGAACCCCCGGATGTGAGGCATATTGAAATCGAACCCCGGAGGGGTGACAGATCCCTGTTTCTGCGTATTTCTGTCGCCCCTGCCGGGGCTCGAAAACATCTTTCGGCCCGAACCGGGGGTTCCGCGGCTGACGCCGCTTCACCCCCGGCTACTTTATGCCGCGCCTCCGGCGCTGGATCATGGCCCGTGAGCCGGCAGCGACCCACGAGCGCTGCGATCGGATTACTTGCTCGATGCTTCCTTCTCCGGGGCCTCGTCGCCGCCCTCGATCACCTTCAGGCCGGGCCCGCCGATCCCGAGGCTCTCGCGGATCTTCTTCTCGAGCTCGGATGAGAGATCGGGGTTCTCGCGAATGAAGATCTTCGAGTTCTCCCGACCCTGACCGAGGCGGACATCGCCGTACGAGAACCAGGAGCCGGACTTCTGGACGAGCTTCTGTTCGAGCCCGAGGTCGATCAGCTCCCCTTCCTTCGAGCTTCCTTCGCCGTAGTTGATGTCGAACTCCGCCTGCCGGAAGGGAGCGGCGCACTTGTTTTTGACGACCTTGACCTTGACTCGCGATCCGGTGATCGTGTCGCCTTCCTTGATCGAAGAGATCCGGCGGATGTCGAGCCGCACCGACGAGTAGAACTTCAGCGCGCGGCCGCCGGTGGTCGTCTCGGGACTGCCGAACATGACGCCGATCTTCTCCCTGATCTGGTTGATGAAGATGAGGACGGTGCGCGATTTCGCTACGATCGCCGTCAGTTTGCGAAGCGCCTGCGACATCAGTCTCGCCTGAAGGCCGACGTGACTGTCGCCCATCTCGCCTTCGAGCTCGGCCCGCGGAACCAGCGCGGCGACCGAATCGATGACGATGACGTCGATCGCTCCGGATCGCACGAGCATTTCCGCAATCTCGAGCGCCTGCTCTCCGCTGTCGGGTTGCGAGACGAGAAGATTGTCGACGTCGACTCCGAGTTTGGCGGCGTATTCGGCGTCGAGCGCGTGCTCCGCATCGATGAAGGCGGCGAGTCCGCCACCTTTCTGCGCCTCGGCGACGACCTGCAGCGACAGCGTCGTCTTTCCGGATGACTCCGGCCCGTAAATCTCGACGATTCGACCGCGCGGAACACCGCCGATCCCGAGGGCGGCGTCCACCCCGATCGATCCGGTCGAGATCGAGCTGATCGAAAGCGTCTCCTGCTGTCCCAGACGCATGATCGCTCCCTTGCCGAACTGCCGCTCGATCTGAGAGAGTGCGCCCTCGACGGCTTTGAGTTTTTCGCTTTGTGAAGATGCCATTGAAATTCTCCTGTAAGGTTCTGTATCGAAAGTTTGCGTCAACGGATCGAGTCGTGAGAGCTGACTCGGGCTGTGCGTGTGACGCACGGCGGATCGAACCGATCCGAGTTTAGAGAGGGCGATCCGAAAGCGTCAAGAAACTGGCCAATATGCATTGGTTATGGTAACAAATTCTACGATCGTTAGAGTCCGTTATGATCATCAAATGTCGAAAATGAAGCGTTGCGCCTGGCCTCTGAAGGGAGATGACGCGTATCTCCGCTACCACGACGAAGAGTGGGGGGTGCCGCTGCGCGACGATCCCGGACAGTTCGAGTTCCTCACGCTCGAGAGTGCGCAGGCAGGCCTGAGCTGGGCGACGGTTCTCCGGAAGCGGGAAGGCTATCGAAAGAACTTCGCCGGTTTCGACCCCGAGAAGGTCGCGCGCTTCACCGACAACCGCATCGAAAAGATTCTTCTCGACCCGGCCATCATCCGGAATCGTGCGAAGGTTCGGGCAGCCGTGTCGAACGCGGCGCGGTTTCTCGAGATCGCCGAGGAATTCGGTACGTTCTCCGACTACATCTGGAGCTTCGTCGATGGAAAACCGAGGGTGAACCGGTGGAAACGCGACGCGGACGTTCCGGCCACATCGCCCGAGTCCGATGCACTGAGCGCCGATCTCAAACAGCGCGGGTTCAAATTCGTCGGCAGCACGGTGATGTATGCGCACATGCAGGCGACCGGTCTCGTGAACGATCACATCGTGAGCTGCTTCCGGCATCGCGAGGTGCAGTCATGAGTAAGGAAGCGGGCAACCGGCTCGCTGGCGAGACGTCCCCCTACCTCCTTCAGCACGCCGGAAATCCCGTCGACTGGTATCCGTGGGGCGAAGAGGCCTTCGAGGCGGCGCGTGCAGCGAACCGGCCGGTCTTTCTGTCGATCGGGTACTCGGCGTGTCACTGGTGCCATGTGATGGCGCACGAGTCGTTCGAGGACGAACGGATCGCCGCTCTTCTCAACGAGAACTTCGTATCGATCAAGGTCGACCGTGAGGAGCGGCCCGAGATCGACGCGATCTACATGCAGGCGGTTCAGATGATGACGGGCCACGGGGGATGGCCGATGTCGGTCTTTCTGACTCCCGATGGCCGGCCGTTTTTCGCCGGGACCTATTTCCCGCCGACCGACCAGCGCGGAATGCCGGGATTCGATCGGATTCTCGAGCACGTGAGCCGGATCTGGTCCGAGCGTCGTGATGCGGTCGACGAAGTTGCTTCGGAGGTTCGCGACGCGATCCGGGCGTCATCGAAGGCGAAGGAGGGAGCTCTGGCGGTCGAGGCGGAAAGGCTAACGGCCGCGGCATGGGCGAGCGTTTCACAGTTCGATTCGACGTGGGGCGGCTTCGGGTCGGCGCCGAAATTCCCGCAGGCGATGCATCTCTCCTGGCTGTTGAAGGTCGCGCGCCGAACCACCGCTCCGGAGCTGGCCGCGATGGTGACGACGACCCTCGACCGGATGGCCGAAGGTGGAATCTACGATCATCTCGGCGGCGGATTCGCCAGATACTCGGTCGACAGGGAGTGGCGTGTGCCCCACTTCGAGAAGATGCTCTACGACAATGCGCTTCTCTCCAGCGTCTACACCGAGGCGTGGCAGTACTCGGGAGAACGCCGCTACGAGCGGGTCGTCCACGAGACTCTGGAGTTCGTGAAACGAGAGATGACCTCGCCGGAGGGGGGCTTTTATTCGGCTCTCGATGCCGACTCCGAGGGGGAGGAGGGGAAGTTCTACGTATGGACGCGGGACGAGATCATCGAACTGCTCGGCGACGATCGCGGGCAGCGCTTCGCGGATCTTTACGACGTCACCGGCGAGGGCAACTTCGAGCATGGGAAATCGGTTCTCCGGTTGCCGCGCGACGGCCAGGCACCGGACGGCGAATGGCTCGAGGAAGCGCGCGCGCAACTCCTGGCGGAACGGGAAAAGCGAGTCCGTCCCGGCCGCGACGACAAGGTGATCGCCGCGTGGAACGGATGGATGCTCGCCGCCTGGTCCGAAGCGGCCGTTGCGTTCCGGCGTCCTGAGTACCTCGAGGTCGCGAAGAGATCCGCCGGCTTTCTTCTGGAACACCTGGTGTCGGACGACGGCCGCGTGATGAGGATCTGGAAGGACGGCCGAGTCCGGTTCGAGGGGATTCTGGAGGATCATGCAGGAGTTGGTTGGGGGTTGGTCGCCGCATTCGAGGCAACCCAGGATCGGCGCTATCTCGACGCGGCGAGGAAGATCGGCGAAGTGATCCTCGAGCGGTTCAGTAGTGAGGATGGTCCGTTCTGGGACACGGCTGCCGATCATGAATCGCTCATAGCGAGACCTCGTGACACGTTCGATTCCGCGACCCCGTCGGGCAATTCGCTCGCAGTTCGTCTCCTGCAGAAGCTCGCCGCATATTTCGACGCGCCGCGATTCGAGGAAGCCGCGGACCGGGCGATGCTTGCGCTGATGCCGGTCGCTCTGCATTATCCGAACGGCTACGGATTTCTGCTGAGCGCGGCGGAATGGCATCTGAGCCGTCCAGTCGAGATCGCCATCACTGGCGAAGCCGGGGAGAGTAAAGAAGCCTTCTGGCGCGCCGTCGGCGAGAGCTATGTACCGCACAGGATCATCGCCGACTCGAGGGCGGGTGCACTACCGCTGCTGGAAGGCAAGCCGTCCGATGAAGCAGCGGTCTGGCTCTGCAGGAACTACACGTGTGAGGCGCCGATCGAGGATCCCGACGAGGTCAGGAAGAAGCTGGCCTGAAGATCAGCTGCTGATCTTGAGCGCCCGTTCGTAGTCGCCCTTGACGTTGCGCACGTAATTGACGGTCTCGCTGTATGGCGGGATGCCTCGATATCGCTCGACCGCCCCTGGGCCGGCGTTGTAGGCCGCGAGGGTCAGCTCGAGGTCGCCGCCGAATGACTCGAGAAGCATCCGGAGATACCGGACGCCCCCGTCAATATTCTGCTCGACGTCGAAGATGTCCTCGACTCCGAGAAACTTCGCTGTGGCCGGCATCAACTGCATGATTCCGCACGCGCCCGCCGTGGAGACGGTGTCCGGTTTGAAGGAAGATTCACGGAAGGCGACGGCGGTCACGAGGCGAGGGTCGACGCCATGTTCTCTCGATGCGTCGCGGATGGCTTTCGCGATGTCCGCGGGCGCCTTGGTCTGAACTTCGGCGTTCCCGTTGTAGACGACGGTGCCGTAGCTGCGGAACCGGATCGAGCGGGAGGCGGCGATTCTGGTGAGCTGGCGCTCGATGTGACCGTCGACCTCGTACGCCCTGACGCTCTCCTTATCGTTGGTGAGGACGACACGCCCGTTGGATCGAAGGCCCGCACCTTTTGCCTCTGAAGCCGTGAAGATACGCTGCCCCTCGGCGGACCCTGCTGCGAGGGTCGCGATGGCGAGCGTGGTCAGGAACAGTGGGCGCATGGTGACTCGGTCTCCGGATTGAATATGATGGCAGCTCGATCGACACTCGGCAAGTCGAAAATATTCTCGAGGAGGGCTGGATGCTCCGGAAAACTACTCTCATCGCAGCACTTGTGGCGCTGGCCGCTGCCTGCGTCACTCCGGGCTCCGACGTGAGACAGGTGGACGAAATCAACCAGACGGAGAGCTACGACCTCCTCGTGAAGAACGCAACGATCGTTCAGGGCGCCGCCCTGCCCGTGATCCGGAACGGCTTTCTCGGGGTCCGTGATGGGCGCGTGGCCTTCGTGGGGAGCTCGGAGGTCAGCGGGGAATCGACGCTCGACGCGGGCGGAAACGTCGTGCTTCCCGGCCTGATCGACGCGCATGCGCACATCGCGGGTCTCGGAGCGGCTCTCGATTCGGTCGATCTCGTAGGAACGGAGTCGTGGGAGGAAGTGATCGACCGGCTTCGGGCGGAAGCCGACCGCAGGCCGGATGGTGAATGGATCACCGGTCGGGGCTGGGATCAGAACGACTGGCCGGTCCAGGAGTTTCCGAATGCACGCGAGCTCGACGAGGCAATTCCCGATCATCCGGTCGTGATCACCCGCGTCGACGGCCATGCGCTGGTTGCAAATGCGGAGGCGCGACGGCTCGCCGGTGTGACCGAGCTCACGCAATCTCCCGACGGAGGAATGATTCTTCGGGACGCCGAGGGGAGGCAGACCGGCGTGTTCGTGGACAACGCGATGGGTCTGGTCCGGGGAGCGATTCCGGAGGCCTCGAGAGAAGTGAGGAAGAGACGTCTGCAGGAGGCAGCACTCGAGATTGCCCGGCATGGGATCACCGGAATGCACGATGCGGGAACCGACGGCGAGACGATCGAGCTGCTGCGGGAGCTCGACCGGGAGTCGAACCTCGCCATCCGCGTCTACGTCATGCTCACCGACAGCGAGCCGCTCCTCGAGACGTGGTTCTCGAAGGGACCACTGATCGACGACGGGCGGGTCACCGTCAGATCGGTCAAGCTCTATGCCGATGGGGCGCTCGGAAGCCGGGGGGCCGCTCTTCTGGAGCCGTACTCGGACGCGGATCACACCGGGTTGCTGACCACCTCGCGCGACCACATGGAAGAGGTGGCGAGACGAGCGAAGGCTGCGGGATTTCAGGTCGGCGCGCATGCGATCGGCGACGCGGGCGTGCGAACGGTGATCGAAGCGTTCGATCGCGCCGGAGTCGAGCCGCGTGACCGCTTCAGGATCGAGCATCTCCAGGTGATGGCGCTCGAGGACATCGGGCGGATTGCGGATCTCGGTCTGATCGCGTCGATGCAGCCGACGCACGCAACTTCCGACATGCCGTGGGCGGAGGCGCGAGTCGGTCCGGAGAGAATCGAAGGGGCGTATGCGTGGCGGAAGGTTCTCGATCGTGGCATTCCCCTCGCGCTCGGCTCCGACTTCCCGGTCGAGGAGGTGAGTCCGTTTCTGGGGCTGTACGCCGCGATCACGAGGCAGGATCTGGAGGGGCACCCGCCGGGTGGCTGGTATCCGGAGGAGAGACTGACGAGGCGGGAGGCGCTCGAAGGGTTTACCGAGGGCGCGGCCTTCGCGGCGTTCCAGGAAGACGAGCTCGGTACGCTCGAGCCGGGGAAACTGGCGGATTTCATCATCGTCGACCGCAACCCTCTCGAGGTCGATCCGGGCGAAGTTCCGGCGACTCGGGTTCTTTACACCGTGGTCGGCGGACGGGTCGAGGTCGTGGGCGGGAAGTGAACTTTCGCGTGAGACCTGGTCGATGGACGGCGCTCAGTTTCCGTCCACGCCTCCGCGACTTGTTTCACGTTCTTCGAGAACGTGCCGAATTCGCTCAGCTGGAACGGCGGGCGGCCGATCGAACGTACCGCGTGACCCGGATGAGTTGACGATCAGGCGGGTCGACGGGTGGTGCGGGGGCATTGCGAAAACCTTCTCCTTTTTCAGGCGACATCCGGGACGGACTCGAACAACAGTCGTCGAATATCGGTCTCCGGCGCCCGCTTGGACAAATACAGCATTTCGATCCCCACGACACGGTCCTGTTCGTCGTAATCCACGACGATGCCGGGCGAGACTTCCTCAGAACGGGCCGATGGTGCTTCACTCAACGTCAGGTAAAGCGCGTCGGCCTGCTGGTCCACTTTCAACTTCATGGGAGTGTCCTCCTTCGATCAAAGAATATCGTCACGATGTGTGGCGGTGTTCTCTTCCCGTTCACGACAACGCGCAATACACGGTTTCCAAACTCCGGAATGCGTGTCAGGCGATGCTCCAGGTCTGAATCCACCGGATCGGTTTCGGTCGTCTCCGGTGCGCTGAATGCCTGTTCCACCCAGGCGATCTGGATTTGGCGCTTCTCCAACGCGTCCCGGGCATGTTCCGTCAAAACGTAGTCCACGTGCCGGTCACTCCAGCTTCGATATTTTCATGCCCCGACCATGGTTCTTCCGTCGTGCGATCTCGTCGC
This sequence comes from Acidobacteriota bacterium, assembly GCA_019347945.1. NCBI lineage: Bacteria > Pseudomonadati > Acidobacteriota > Acidobacteriota bacterium. The sequence continues at coordinate 207,943 of JAHWKK010000003.1, forward strand.
TTTCATCAGCCTGCTTCATCGTTAGTCTCGACGGCCGAAGATCGATTCTACGTCACATGGAGCGTAGCTCATCCGGCTGCAAATCCCGAGTCCAGAAGTAAACCACAAAGCGAAGATCTGAACCGTCGGCGTCCGGTTGACCCTGGCAACCCCCTCATCCCGTATCCACGCTCCGTGGGTACGAAGTTTGGGCAACAGCCCGGTGATTTCGCCGGAGGTGCCATAGCTGATGCGCTGCCGGCAGGGTTTCTCGATTAAACTCGATGGTCTGGAGGACGCCATGAAAATCCGGTCCCTGTTTCTGATTCTGCTCCTGTCGTGCGTCGCGCTGATCGGCTGCCGCAGTTCGAGCTCCACGATGGACGCTTCAACCAGTTCAACGTTCAGTCCGCGCGAGCGGGCCGAGCTCGACGCTTACCTCGATCAGACCCGCGACATGTTTCTCAGGTCGGTCCAGGGGCTGACGGAAGAGCAGATTCATTGGAAGCCGTCTTCCGAGCGTTGGTCGATTGCGCAGGTTGCCGAGCACATTGCGGCGTCGGAGTCGATGATACGAGGTGCCATCGAAGGAGCGCTGGCGGCACCCGCATCGGCCGACATGCTCGTCGATGCGCAGAAAGAGACGATGATTCGGCAGATGGTGACGGACCGTTCGCAAACGTTCAATGCGCCCGAGCCACTTCAGCCGACCAATCGATACGGCAACTTCAGCGACACGATCGACGTTTTCAGAACCGAGCGGATGAAGACCGAGAGGCTGGCCCACGACGGCGGGAACCTGCGGCTCTACGCGGCCGAACATCCCGCCGGTGGCCCCGTCGATGCGGTCGGCTGGTTCTACTTTCTTTCGGGTCACACCGAACGGCACACGAAACAGATCGAAGAGCTGAAAGCGAGGCCCGACTTTCCGCGCGGCAGCTAGTGAGAGCTTAGAGGCGAAAGGCGCGACGAGGCCGGCGAACTACCGGGCCTCGAAGCGTCCCTTCGAATCAGGGAACAGGTGTGGCGTGTGAGCTCATCGTGGGGTCAGAACTGTGACGAATTGATTGTCGTTGGAGGTGGTGCTCACGAAGGCCCAGAGACCGACGCTCTCCTCCCCACTGATTTCGACTCTCAGCTGGTCCCATCCCTCCAGCTCCTGCAGAGCCGGGAGTGATATCTGGGCATAACCTGGGGTGTGGAACGGGTCGAGCGGAACAGGCGTCAACGTTACCGGGAAGTCAGTCAGAAGAACATCGGTGTCGTCATCGTTCAATTCGCGGTTGGGCAGGATTGCGTAGACCTTCACACGCGCCGATGTCGTCACCCCTCGTTCGAAGGTGTAGATCCTCAGCATCGATCGAAAGCCGTCACCGTTCCTGATGTCGGTGATTCCGAAGGGTTCGTGGAAAACATCGTCCTCATACACCACCGGGATTGATGTTCCCCATGTTTCCTTCTCACGGGAGAGGTCTCTCACGCGGAGGTTGATGTCGATGTTTTCGATGGCGTCGCAACCGAGGACCGTCAGATACTCATCATGGAAGCTGGGAATCGCGGTGCTGCCGGGCTCGACGGTAGCAGTTGGACACGGCGGAAGCCCGCAATCCCTGAAGATCCCGCCGACGAAGACCGGCTCCTCTCCGCGATTCGAAATCGTCAGGTAGGTTTGCCAGATCGAGCCGAAAGCTCCTGGTACCCCATCGGCGATGACAGGTACGAGAATTCGCTGCTCGCACGGAGCGTCCTGTGCGCCGGCCGTAACAGCCAGCGAAAAGATTACTGCGATGATTGTCAACCGTTGTTGCTTCATTTCATCCTCTCAGTCGTTGAGTTGATCCCCGCCGCGATATGCGCGAGAATCCCGAACCTCCCAATACAGAGGCGTAGCAGGGGCCTGCGGTGCGTCGAGTACGCCTCCGATACATCTACCGATTTTGGGAACATGGTGACGAGAAAGAAGCGGGGCGACGTAGAATTCCGGCCACCGGCCACCGAAAACCGGCAACCGAAACAGGTACCATCTGCCGGGTGTGAGGCGGGCATGAGAAAGATCTCCCATTATCGGATCCTCGACAAGCTGGGCGCCGGAGGAATGGGCGAGGTCTATCTCGCTGAAGATCTTTCGCTCGGACGAAAGGTGGCGATCAAGGTCCTTCCGGAACAGTTCACGCAGGATCGTTCCCGCCTCGAGAGGTTCGAGCGGGAGGCGCGTGCGGTCTCCGCGCTCAATCACCCGAACGTCCTGACCATCTTCGAGATCGGCGAATACGAGGGAGAGCACTTTCTCGCGGTCGAGTACATCGACGGAGAAACGCTGCGGGAGCGGATTCGTCGAGGTCCGATGACCGTCGGTGAGGTGATCGAGGTCGCGAGCGGGATCGCCGCCGCTCTCGCCGAAGCGCATACGGCCGGCGTGATCCACCGGGACATCAAGCCGGAAAACGTCATGATCCGGCGCGATGGGCTGGTCAAGGTGCTCGACTTCGGTCTCGCCAAGCGAGCGGAGAGCGTGGATCCGGGCGCGCCGACGGTCGTGCGGGCGACTGCCCCGGGGACGATCATGGGCACGGTCACGTACATGTCGCCCGAACAGGCGCGAGGACTCGAGGTCGACGCCAGAACCGACCTCTTCAGCCTCGGTGCGGTCCTCTACGAGATGCTCACCGGGCGGACACCGTTCGCGGGGAAGACCAATACGGACGTTCTCGCCGCCATCATCGGTTCCGAGCCACTGCCGATTTCACGTTTCGCCGGCGACGCACCACGTGAAGTTCACTGGATCACTCAAAAGGCGCTGCACAAGGAGCGGGACGAGCGGTACCAATCCGCGAAGGAGATGCTGGCGGATCTTCGTCGTGTGAAGCGGGACGTCGAGTCGGGCGTCCCGGCCGCCGGAGATCCCGCAGCGGCGTCCACGATCGCGTCGGACGACAGGGTGTCGGGCTCACCGACCGATCCCGCGACGACCGTCTCGAGCGCAGAGTACGTGATGTCAGGCATCCGGAAGCACAGAACCGCTTTCGCGATAGTCATCGTTGCCGTCGTTTCGGCGATTCTGATCGCAGGACTTTTCTCGCTCCGGTCGACGCCGATCGATTCCGTGGCGGTGCTTCCGTTCGAGTATGCGGAGGGGGATCCGGACTCGGAGTATCTGGCGGACGGTCTGACCGAGAGTCTGATCAACAGCCTATCGGAGATCGACGGACTGAGGGTCGTGCCGAGAAGTCTGGTCTTCGCGTACAAGGGATCGCCCCAATCGATCGAGGAGATCGCCTCGGATCTCGGGGCGCGGGCGGTGGTGACCGGTCGCATTCTGAAAAACGGCGAGCGGGTTGACGTTCAGGTCGATCTGGTCGACGTCGAATCGAGCGCGCAGCTATGGGGTGACCGGTTTGCCGGCAATGAATCAGACGTGATGGAGGTGCACCGTCGGATCACGCAGGCGATCTCGGGACGAATCCGCCCCGCGATGGACGAGTCGGAGCGAAGCCGCGTCGAGAAGGCCTACGCCGGCGATCCGGAGGCATACGACCTTTATCTCAGAGGACTGTATCTCTGGAATCAACGCACTCCCGACGACATCATGCGATCGATCGATCTGTATCGGGAGGCGCTCGATCGCGATCCGACATTTGCGGAGGCCTGGGCGGCGCTCTCGAATGCCTACACGATTCTGCCGACCTACAGGCTGATGAGCCCCAACGAAGCCTTTCCGAAGTCGAAGGAAGCGGCCCGGCGCGCTCTCGAGCTCGATCCGGACCTCGCACCACCCTACGCGGCGCTCGCAGCGGCGCTTTTCGAGCATGACTACAATCCGGCCGAGGCGGAAAGGCACTATCGCCGGGCGATCGAGCTCGATCCCGACTATCCTGCCGCGCGCTACTGGTACTCGGAGTTTCTGGTGGCGATGGGGAGGCCACGCGAAGCCCTCGACCAGGCGTTGGCCGCTCGGAAGGCAGATCCGCTCTCGATCGCGGCGGCTCAGACCGTTGTCGGAGCCTACATCGCACTGGGTGATTTCGAGAAGGCATGGGACGCGATTCGCGTATCGGAGCAGATCGATCCCGACTTCCCCAATCTTTATCTGATGCGCGGCATCGTTCTGTTCAATCAGGGCCGCGAGGAGGAAGCCGCAGATCAAATGGAAGAGTTCGCCGCCGCGACTGGTGATCTCCCAGCGGCGGTCTGGGCACATCAACTTCGAGGCGAACGAGCCGAGGCGCTGCGGCTCGCGCGCGAGCTCGAGCAGCGGGCACTGGCCGGGGACTCTCCGGCGTACGGCGTTGCCATGAGCTTCGCCGCCCTCGGAATGTACGAGGATGCGATGAATTGGCTCGAGCGAGCATACGCGAACCGTGAAACCTGGCACCTCATGTTCATTGGACGCGACACGCTGTTTGCGCCGATGTATGACGATCCGCGCTTTCAGGAGCTGATTCGGAAGCTGAGGCTGCCGCCGCCGACTATCTGGTCCACCGAGTAAACGAAAAAGGCCGCGCTCGAGAGCGCGGCCCGGACTGGAGTTGCGATTCCGAAGGTCAGTAGCGGTAATGCTCGGGCTTGTAGGGACCCTCGACGGGAATCCCGAGATAGTCGGCCTGGCTCTTCGTCAGCTCGGTGAGATTGACACCGAGGTGTCCGAGGTGGAGGCGTGCGACTTCCTCGTCGAGATGTTTCGGCAGGATGTAGACCTTCTTCTCGTACTCACCGGCGTTCTGCCAGAGCTCGAGCTGCGCGAGGACCTGGTTGGTGAACGATGCGGACATCACGAAGCTCGGATGCCCCGTCGCGCAGCCGAGATTCAGCAGGCGTCCCTCAGCCAGGATCAGAATGCTGTCGCCGTCCTCGAACACCCACTCGTCGAACTGCGGCTTGATGTTGACACGCTTCACGCCCTTCACCTTCTTCAGCCCGGCCATGTCGATCTCGTTGTCGAAATGCCCGATGTTGCCGACGATCGCCTTGTTCTTCATCCGCTGCATGTGTGAAGCCGTGATCACGTCCTTGTTCCCGGTCGCAGTGATGAAGATGTCGGCGGTTTCGACGACGTTGTCGAGAGTGTCGACTTCGTAGCCTTCCATCGCGGCCTGGAGCGCGCAAATCGGATCGATCTCGGTGACGATGACGCGCGCGCCCTGGCCACGAAGTGCCTGAGCGCATCCTTTGCCGACCTCGCCGAACCCGGCGACGACTGCGACCTTGCCGCCGATCATGACGTCCGAGGCGCGGTTGATCCCGTCGATGACCGAATGCCGGCAACCATAGATGTTGTCGAACTTGCTCTTGGTGACCGAGTCGTTGACGTTGATCGCGGGAAACATCAGCTGCCCCGCTTCCATCATCTGGTAGAGCCGGTGGACTCCCGTGGTCGTCTCTTCGCTGACGCCCTTGATCGTCGAAGAAAGCCGGGTCCACTTCTTCGGATCCTTCGTCATCTCGTTCCGGATGAGCTCGAGGATCACGCCCCACTCCTCCGGGTCGTTCTCCGCGTCGAATTCGGGAACATTGCCGTCGGCTTCGTACTCGACTCCCTTGTGAAGAAGGAGGGTTGCGTCTCCGCCGTCATCGACGATCAGCTGCGGACCGGAGCCGTCGGGCCACATCAGAGCCTCGCTCGTGCACCACCAGTACTCTTCGAGCGTCTCCCCCTTCCATGCGTAAACCGGGATGCCTTTGGGATTCTCGGGTGTGCCGCCGCTCTCGGGCCGGCCGACAACGACAGCCGCGGCCGCGTGGTCCTGCGTCGAGAAGATGTTGCACGAGACCCAGCGGACATCGGCACCGAGGTGGGCGAGCGTCTCGATCAGGACGGCCGTCTGAACCGTCATGTGGAGGCTGCCCATGATCCTGGCTCCGGCGAGAGGTCTGGAGTCGCCGTGGCGTTCGCGGAGTGTCATCAGGCCGGGCATCTCGTGCTCGGCGAGTCGGATCTCGTCTCGTCCGAGCTTCGCAAGCTTGAGATCGGCGACCTTCCAGGGTTCGCGTCCCGCTTCGCGGGCAGCGGTGAAGGGATCGGTGGCGGGTTTTGTCGTCGTCGTCGTCATTCAGGGGCTCCTCTTGATGCCGGCCAGCATATCCTCCGGCGGGCGATGGTCCCAACCATCAACATTGGCTCCGGCATCGTATTCCGGGTCCGCGCCCGCGCCGGACCCTTACAATGACCCCGTTGAAAAACGCCCCCGTCACCAGCGGATCGAACCCGCTCTCGCGTCTCGGTCGGAGGATTGCCGATCTGAGTGAGAAGTACTTTCCCGATGCCTTCGTCTTCGCGCTCGCGGTCGTCGTCATCGTGTTCGTCGGCGGGCTCTTCGCGAGGGAGTCGCCGGGAACGCTCACGAGAGCGTTTGGGGACGGATTCTGGCAGCTGATTCCCTTCACGATGCAGATGGTGCTGATCATCGTCGGAGGCTTCGTCGTCGCCAGCTCGAAGCCGTGCGCCCGCCTGATCGCCAGGATTGCCGAGGTGCCTGGGACTCCTCGTGGCGCCGTCGGCTTCACGGCTTTCTTCGCGATGACGACCTCGATGATCTCGTGGGGCTTTTCGCTGATCTTCACGGGATTGCTGGTGCGGTCGATCGTGCGCCGGATGCCGTCGGTCGACTATCGCGCGATCGGTGCCGCCGCATACCTCGGGCTCGGGAGCGTCTGGGCGCTCGGCCTTTCGAGCTCGTCGGCCCTGATGCAGGCGACTCCCGAAGCGATTCCCCCGGCTTTACTGTCGATCACCGGGGTGATTCCGCTCAGCCAGACGATCTTTCTGTGGCAGAACCTCGTTCTCGCGGCCGTCCTGATCATCGCCTCGCTTCTGATCGCCTGGTACTCGTATCCGGCGGAGGGGGAGGCGAGAACCGCCGCTTCGCTCGGAGTTCATCCGGAAGAGGAAGCGCTGGACGAGCCGGAGGAAGCGAGGACCCCGGCCGACCGGCTCGAGACGAGCCCCGTTCTGATGCTCTTCGTCGTTCTGCTGCTCGTCATCTATCTCGCCCAGAAGTTCGTCGAAGAGGGAGCGGTCGCCGCGTTGAATCTGAACACGTTCAATCTGATCTTCATCAGTCTCGGGATGCTGCTGCACTGGCGCCCGCGCTCGTTTCTGAGGGCGGTCGCCCGTTCGGTTCCGGCCACCGCCGGAGTGATCATCCAGTTCCCGTTCTACGCTGGCGTGTTCGGAATGATCGCGAACACGTCGCTCGAGACGAGGCTCTCCGAGTTTTTCGTCGGGATCGCGACGCCGGGCAGCTTCCCGATCGTCGTTGCGGTCTATTCGATGATTCTCGGCGTCTTCATTCCGTCGGGAGGCGGAAAGTGGATTCTCGAGGCTCCCTATCTGATGTCGGCTGCCAACGATCTCGAGGTGCACCTCGGATGGACGGTTCAGGTCTACAACGCAGCGGAGACACTGCCGAATCTGATGAACCCCTTCTGGATGCTGCCGCTGATGGGAATCCTCGGTGTGAAGGCGCGGGACCTCGCGGGGTATTCGATTCTCCAGCTGATCTTTCACATCCCGATCGTGCTGATTCTCTGCTGGCTGTTCGCTTTCACGCTCGGGTACATCCCGCCGATGTAGAAAATCGAAGGTGATGGCCTGCGGAGTGGGCGCTGGCCCCCTGCTCAGATGCCGACGCGGGTCGTCTCGCCGTTGCGAATCGTGAAGGGGACCGATTCCGTTGCCGTTCCGGCGGAATCGAGAATCTCGAGCGTGTAGTCGCCGGGGGCGAGATGATCGAAGCGGTTCTCTCCCGGACGGATCGTGAATTGCGGAGGATATGCGAGCGCTACCTGTCTGCCGGCCGCATCGCGCATTCGAACGCTGACCGGCTCGGAGCGCGTCGAGGTCACGAGCAGATCGCCGCCGGTTCCGAGCGTGATCGTGACCGGCGGACCGGGAATCGAGACGGTTCGAGTCGCTCGTTCCAGGCCACGTGCAGTGACCCATAGGGTGTACGAGCCAGGCGCGGCCTCGATCAGCAGTGTGCCGTCCTCGCGCAGAGGCGGCCTGGCGCGATGGACCTCACGTCCGCTACCGTCATAGAGGACGACCGAACCTGGAACGCTCTGACCGCTGGAGGCGTCGATGACGCGCAGGATGAGATCTCCTGCAGGAGCAAGTCGGAGGACGAGCTCCTGGGCGGCTTCGGTGCGAACGTCCGCGGTGGCCGTGGCCTGTCCGAAGCCGTCTTTTCGGGCGATGACGCTCCACTGACCGGCCGTAACGTCGTCGAATCGGAATCGTCCGTCGACGCCGGTGACCTTCCGCTGGCGCGACATCGGGGCGCTTCCCTCCGAAGCGATCTGAACGTCGGCATTTTCGACGGGTGCTCCGGCCGAGTCGACGACGCGGCCTTCGATCGAGCCACCGCGAATGTCGATGTCGAAGGTCGCGTCGCGCGTGACCTCGTACGTCGTGTTGAACGCTCCCGAGCTCATGTCGAAGACCGAGACGTCGTAGGTCCCTTCGACAAGCCCGCTCACCCGATATTTGCCGCCTGTCTCGATCGGCGAGTTGCCCTGGTTCCGTCCGGCGCGCCCCCGAAAGACGACGACGCCCGAGGTGAGCGGATTACCCCGGCGGGTGACGGTGCCCGATATCGTGAGACCTTCGACGAACCGGAGGTCGACAGACTGCTCGCCGCCATTGACGACCTCGACGGTGACGGGCTCGGAGTATCGCTGGGCCATTCGATCGTTGACCTGTGCCATCACGGTAACTGAGCCGGTTGGGGCGCCTTCGAGCCGGAAGGTTCCATCCATCCGGAGCGGAGTCGTGTTCCCGATCGAGGAGTTTCGCGCCGAAATGGATGTCTTGCTGTAGAAGCTTTCATCGAGTCCGGAGACGCGGCCGACAAGCGTACCGCCGGACTCCATGGTCAGGTCGATCGACTGGTCGCTTCGCATGTCGAGCTCGGCCGTGGCGGTCGCATGGTCTCGATGCATTGCTCTCACCGTGTAGCGACCGGGGGCGAGCCCGTCGATCGAGAAATTGCCGGCCCCATCGGTCGTGATGTCGAACCGGGTGTTTGTCCGCTCGCTGCTCACAGCGTGAACCTGGGCGCCGACGACCGGTCTGCCGTCACTCGTCCGGACTCTTCCGGTGAGCTCGAGTCCGGCTTCGAGTCGCGCGTCGACCGTCTCGCTCTGGTCCTCGATCTGCACGGTGCGTCGCGTGGGCTGAAGCCCGGTTCGGGTGAACGTGATCGTCCTCTCACCCCGCGGTACGTTGGTGAGCTCATATTCCCCGGAAGCATTCGTCGATGCGATCAAAGTCGAGAAGGGATTGAACGAGCCAGGCACGTCTGCCGACACGGAAACGTCCGAAAGAGCCATCCCGTCCGGCCCGGTGACTTTTCCGCTGATCGTCGCACCCTTTTCCAGTCGGATCTCGACCTGTTCCGAGATTTCGTTCTCCTCGATCTCGATTCCGTGAACGGTGCGGGAGATGAACCCGGGTGCCGAGACCGTCACCTTAGCGGTGCCGATTGGGACATCATCCAAAGTGAATCTTCCGTCCTCGGTGATGAAGGAATCGTTCTGTGCACCCGACAGTCTCACCTGGATCTGCCCTCCCCCTGTTTCATCGCGGCCCGCCTGTGCCTGGAAGGATTTGACCGGGGCCCCATCCTCGTCGACGACCTTCCCCGCGAGCGTTCCTGTGGCAGGTAGCCGGATCGTCAGTTCATCGGACGGGAGAGTCACCGTCCGCATCTCCCTGATCGAACGCTCCGGATCGAGCGCGACCAGCATCGTCTGGCCGTGCGGCAGATCCGGCACGGCGAAGGATCCGTCGGGCGCGGTTCGGACGTTGCCGGTATCGGCCCCGGGGACCAGCACCCTTACGTCGGCCACACCCGCGCCTTCCTGCGTGACTACGCGGCCGCGCAGGGTGTGACCCGGGACGAGGCGGATCTCGAGCGGATCGACCCGCGGCACGATCTCGATCGGGGTTTCCTGACCAGCGAATCCATCGGCTTTGAAGGACAGCTTCCAAAGTCCTTCTGCCAGCTGCATCGAGAACGCACCGTCGGCATCCGTGACCAGATTCGATTCGCGGGTAGCAACCCCGCCCGCGAAGCGGCGAATGGTTCTGACTCCTGCGATTCGATTATCGGCCGGAGCCGCTTCGATGACGACGCCGGCGACCGGAACACCCTCCTGATCGATCACGCGGCCTGTCACCTCGATGCCGAGCGGAATGGTGATCCGAAGATCGCGGCGGGTCTCTCCCGGATCGAGCGCCAGTATCGCGGGAGTCGCGGAGGGAAGTCCGAGTTTGCCGCCGGTGATCATCACCTTCGGCCCGGTCGAGACCGTGTTGATCACGAAACGGCCTTCCGGGTCGCTCCATCCGGAAGCCGGGCCTCCGGCCATGAGTCGCATCATCCGGCGCGGTCCGGCCTCTTCCCTGGCGGCGACCACGGAGGCGGCGGCAACTCCTCGTCCCGCCTGGTCGACCACCCACCCCTCCAGAACGGCAGCGCGACCGAGAACGATCGTCGAGACACTGTTCTCACCGCTCTCGAGAGAGGTCGAGTCGAAAACGGATTCGTATGCCGGATGATGGACTCTGAACTGGTAGGAGCCCGGCGGAAGTGCTTCGAAGGTGACCTTCCCTTTGGAGTCGGAGATCCTGGTCGGGTCGGATGACGTGAGCCCCAGGCTGACGATCGCGCCGGCCACGGGCGCACCGCCAGGCCCGGAAGTGAGGGTCAGGCTCATCCTCCCCCCGGAGATCAGAGAGGGGGAGGCGGCGGTCTGACCGCGCCGGATCGAGCCGGTCAGGTTGCCGCTCGTGACCTGCAGCGTCTTCCAGTCCGCGGGAACGAGGGCGGTCCACGATCCGTCGTCGGCGGTTTTCGCGAGTGATATGGGACCGTGCGCGATGACGGCGTCGGCAACCGGTGTCTCGCCGTCGCTCCTGACGATCCTGCCGGAGACTTCGACGAGCGACGGAACATTCACGACCGAGTCCTTCCGAAGCGTGGACGTCCAGATCTGTCCGGAGCGGATGAGGCTCAGCGAGGTACCCTGCCCGATCCAGGCCTCGGGGACTTCGATCGAGAGCTCGGCCGGGATGGTCCGGGTGATCTCGGCACCATTAGCCTCGATCACGCCCCGGGTGCCTTCGAGATCGGATCCGCGGAAACGGACGGTCACCGGATTGTCGACCGCGAGAGGAATGGCGCCCGCATCGCTTCCATTGAACGCGAACGTCGAACTGGGGACGTAACCCTCTTTTCGAACGACCATCGATACGGTCGGGACCTTCGAGTCGAGCTCGAGCGTGAAGCGACCTTTCCTGTCTGTCTCGACGGATGAGAGGGGCTCGCGCACCGTGCCCGCGATTAGTCGCTCGGCCCGATCGATGTTCGATTCCGGAGCATACGCGTGGACGGTGGCCGACGGAAGCGGAATTCCCTCGGTCGTCATCACCACTCCTCGAATTTCGGCCTTGACCGACGGCCCGATGACGAACAGGAAAAATGCTGCCGTCACCACTCTGGCGAGGTTAGAAGAGGTCATACAATCTCCCTGATCATTGGACGAAGTCGCACCGTCGTCGTTTCGATCAATCCCATTCACAGGCAGGCAAAATGTTCCATCACCGGAGGTCGCATGAAGAGAATTGCTTCGTTTTCGATCAGTCTACTACCGCTCGGATGCGTTCTACTACTGCTCGGATGCGTTGCAACCGATGGAGCGGATGGAGGGAGTGATGCCGGGAGTGCCGAAGCGCGAGACGACTCGAACGTCAGGGAGGAGCCAGCGATGAAAGTTCTCGCGACGGGCGTCTATGGAGCGCTCGCCACGGGCAACGTGGAGGAGACCGGGAGACGCGTCCCGTGGATCGAGGTCGCGACAGACCGGACCACTTTCAGACAAATGTGGGCGAGCCACATCGGGTTGGCGGATGTTCCCGAGATCGATTTCGAGTCGAGGATTGCGGTTCTGTTGCTGCTTCCTCTCCAGCGAACGGGGGGTTACGCGATCGAGCCGCATGGAGCGCGCATCGTGGAAGGTGATGTTCTCGAGATCGACGCAACAGTGATCGAGCCAGCGGAGGACGCGATCACGACCCAGGCCTTGACGTCTCCCTTCGCGGTGATCGAAGTGGAGCGGCTTCCTTTTGAACGCGTCGACTGGCTGGGTGAGGGGCGACTCGTCGCTCGAAGGGAGATCGATTGGACCGACTGATCAAGCGCTTCGACAAGCTCGAGCGTGCCCGCGAGGAGACCGCGAGCTGGCTCGATTCACACGAAGATCTCTTTCGTGAGAAGCCGGACGCCCATACATGGTCGTTGGGGCAGGTGGTCGATCACGTGACGATAGCCGAAGCCGGGGCGCTCGAGTACGTCACGTACAAGATGACCGAGGTCGAGAAACTGCGCGCCGCCGGTTTTGGCGCGAGAGTCCGATCGACGATCCTGGCCGCTGCTCTCCGAAGCCCGATGCGATTCAAAGCGCCCGAAGTGGCGGCGACCCCGTCAAACGAGCTCGAGTGGTCGGAAGCGACGGAACGGTGGGAAAACCTTCGGAGTCGCTGGCGCAGTCTGCTGGAGACGTTTCCGGAGGAGCTGGCCGGAACGGCGATCTATCGTCATCCGGTCGCGGGACGGATGACGATCGAGCACGCGCTGAGTTTCATGCAGGAACATCTCGCTCACCATCGCCGGCAGCTCGAACGGATTCATGCACGTCTCCGCTCCCTGTAATCGGCGGCTGCCGCGATGACCGAGGTTCCTGGAGAAGAAGCCGGGAGAATTTCGTTCCGGGCCCGCTTCAGCTCGCCGTTTCTGGCGCTTCGTCACCGGGACTTTCGTCTCGTCTGGATCGGAGCGTTCATCTCGACCACGGGAACGTGGATGCAGACGATCGCGCAGGCCTGGGTCGTTCTTTCGATGACCGGCTCCGCGTTCTATCTCGGTCTCGACGCATTTCTGGCCACTCTGCCGATGATCCTTTTTTCTCTGGCCGGCGGCGTCGTGGCCGACCGGATCGATCGGAAGCGACTGCTGATGATCTCGCAGGTTCTGCAGATGAGCTTTGCGTTCATTCTGACGGCCCTGCTCGTAACCGACCAGGTTCAGGTGTGGCACATCCTCGTGCTCTCCTTCTGCACCGGGACGGTTCAGGCATTCGGAGGGCCCGCGTACCAGGCGCTGCTGCCGGTACTGGTGGAAAAGCGGGAAGTGCCGAACGCGGTGGCGCTGAACTCGATGCAGTTCAACCTTGCGAGGATGCTCGGGCCGAGCCTCGCGGGAATCGCGCTCGCGACGCTCGGAGCCGAGTGGTGTTTCGGTCTCAACGGTCTTTCGTTCGTTGCGGTCATCATCACTCTCTTTTTCGTGGAGAAGAGCTTTGCCAGAGCCGGCGGAAGGAAGGAGTCGGTTCTGTTCGATCTGCGCGAAGGGCTCTCCTTCGTGTGGAACGAAGGCCGGCTGTTCCTGCTCACGGTACTGGCGGCGGCGACGACTCTGTTCGGGATTCCGATCGTGACGATGATGCCTGTCGTGGCGGAAAATATCTTCGGCGTCGGCGCGAGCGGATACAGCTGGCTGATGACGGCCAGCGGTGCCGGCTCGGTGACCGGCGCCGTGCTCGTCGCATCGATCCTGACTATTCGCCGTCGAGGATCGCTGGCGATCGGCTTCCAGCTCTCGTTCGCTCTTCTTCTGCTCGCGTTCGCCTTCTCCAGAATGTTCTGGCTGAGCGCAGTTCTCGCGTTCCTGACGGGACTGGCGTTGCTCGGAGTCATCACGGTGACCTCATCGATGGTTCAGCTCGTCACGACCGAGCAGATGCGAGGACGGGTCATGTCGATCTTCATGCTCGCCTTTCGCGGCGGCATGCCGCTCGGAAATCTGTTCTCGGGCTGGGCCACCGAACGATGGAACGTGACGTTCACACTCGCATTCAACGCAATCGCGTTGCTAGGTGTCGGTCTGATCTTTCTCGCCTTTCGAGCGCGGCTCGACTCGAAAGCAGAAGCCGAGGCCGTGGTGGCGGAGGTCGCATGAAGAGATCCGAGAAGGCTCGCCGGATCGCATCGATTCTCGACGAGCTCTACCCTGACCCGCCGATTCCGCTTCGCCACCGGGATCCGTTCACGCTTCTCGTCGCGGTCGTTCTCTCGGCACAGACCACCGACGAACAGGTCAACCGTGTCACGCCCGCGCTGTTCGAGCGTGCACCGACACCCGGAGCGATGGCGGCAATGCCGGAGGAGGAGATCCTCGAGCTGATCAGGACGTGCGGCCTGGCTCCCGGCAAGGCGCGCCGGCTCGCGAGTCTTGCCGGAATCGTCGCCGATCGATATGGAGGAGAAGTTCCGAGCAGCTTCGAGGAGCTCGAACAGCTTCCGGGAGTCGGCCACAAGACGGCGAGTGTCGTCATGGCACAGGCGTTCGGGCGGCCGGCGTTTCCGGTCGACACGCACATCCATCGTCTCGCCGCGCGATGGGGGCTCTCTCGGGGTGAATCGGTCGAGCGGACCGAACGGGACCTCAAGAAGCTCTTCGATGCCGAACTTTGGGGGAAACTTCATCTTCAGATGATCTACTTTGGCCGGGAACACTGTCCCGCACGCCACCACGATCTCCGGTCGTGCCGCATCTGCTCCTGGGCGGCGAGCGCAAAAAGGATTCGCGAGGAGAGGCGCGGGGCCTCGGGTTGACTTTCCGAAATCATTTAGCGCGTTCATCTTGCTAGAATGCGGACGTGAAATTCGCGAATCGCGGGGAAGCCGGAAAGCTTCTGGGAGCGGAACTGCAGCGCTACGCGGGCGTTGAGGGCCTCATCGTCCTGGCGCTTCCCGGGGGTGGCATTCCGGTCGCCACCGAAGTCGCGCGGGTGCTGAATGCTCCGCTGGACGTCTTCGTGGTTCACCATCTGAGGGTTCCGGGGCAGGATGAGCTGATTCTCGGCGCGATCTCGAGTGGGGGGACGAAAGTACTCAACTACCACGTCGTCCAGACCTACGACATCAGCCAGAGAGAGATCGACGAGGCAGCGGAGAGAGAACTGGTTTCGTTGAAAGCCGAGGAAGCAGCCTTGCGAGGCGGAAAGCCTCCGGTCGAGATCCGGGACCGTACGGTGATTCTGGTCGACGAAGGGATGGCGAGTGGAGCGACGATGCGAGCCGCCGCCTCGGTGATCGCGAGTGCCGAGCCTCGTAAGCTGATCGTTGCGGTGCCGGCTTCATCCGAATCTGCCTGCGCCGACGTCGGCGCGCAGGTCGACGAGATCGTCTGTCTCAGGACCGAGCCGGAGCTGGCGTCGGTGTCCGAGGCGTACGAAGCGTAGCGAAACAGCGGGGTCGGGTCTGAACTTGGAACTTAACGCCCGGAATACCGCGTCTTTCCGCCAATTTCGTCGTTAAGTTCCAAGTTCAGACCCGACCCCGCGTTCGGGTTACTCGAGGACCACCACGACGACGCGGCGGTTCTGGCTGCGTCCCTCGCGGTTGGCGTTCGAAGCTGCCGGGGAGGACTCTCCGTACGAGATGGTCGACATCCGGGCGAGCGGGATGTCATGCGTCCTCGAGAGGTAACGCCGAACGGCCTCGGCCCGGTCGAGTCCGAGATCCTCGTTGTAGGACTCGGCTCCGGTGGAATCGGTATGGCCCTGGATCTCGATCCATACGGGACGATCGAGCGCCTTGATGCGCTGGGCCAGCGTGTCGAGTGAAGCCGTCGCATCGTTGCTCAGCTGCGATGAGTTCAGAGCGAATCGAATCCGGTCCTCGGTGAAGGATTCCTCGAAGACCACCTTCCCCTGGGCGAGAATCCCCGCCTCCGTTGCACGGGTCAGAGCTTCGCTCGCTTCGCGGCTGAGCTCGTCGAGCCGAGCGTCGGTGCGTCGCTGCGCTTCCTGAAGTTCCTCGACCTGGGCGCCGACGGTCTCGATCTTGGCGTCGGTGCGCGCTTCCGAGGCGGCGATCCGTTCGTCGATCGCCGTGTTGGTGGCGCAGGCGCCGCTGAAAATGAGTCCCGATGACATGGCAATGAGTGTGAGCTTGTTCATGATTCTCCTTTTAACAATTAGTGATTGTTGTCGCCGCCGAATGCGCAACCGGGGCGGAAAATCTCAGTTCTTGATTGGGGGAGCGGTTCCGCGGTAGCCGGCCCGGATCCGGACTGAACCGATCGATCGATTCAGCGTCAGCGAGAACGAGCGGTATCTTATCCCATCCTTTCCCGATGGCTTGAAGCCAACGACATACTGCGATCTGAGCTCCTCGAGGATGTCTCCGATTGCATCATCGAGTGAGTCGAGTCCCGACGTGATCGCCATTCGTCCGCCGCTGGCACCGGCCAGGCCGGCGAGGACGGTGAGGTCGAGTGTCGCCTCACGATTCTGCTTTCTTTCGGCCTCGATCGAGGCGAGCGTTCGAAGGCCGAGCGGATACACCGGCACCGAGAGACCTTCCAGCGCCCGCTGAAGTCGGGGCCTGTCGATGGTCGAAGCATTATCGAGACCATCCGTGAGGAGGACGATCGCCCGGACACCGTTCTGGCCGAGAATCGTTTCGTCCGGAATCTGCAGGATCGCGTCGAACAGCGCGGTCTTTCCGAATGGCTCGACCTCGTCGACGGCTTCGAGGATCCTGCTGCCGTCGGTAGTGAATTCGACCTCCCGGCGCACTTCCCCCGCGGAAAAGACATAGAGCGAATAATCGTCCCCCGGACGGCCCCGCTGGATCAGCGTCGTCAGCGCCCGTCGCGCCCCTTCGAGCTTGTCGCCCAGCGCCATCGATCCGGAACCGTCGAGCAGGATCGTGAACGAGACCGAGTTGCGCGTCGAGTGATCGAAAAGGTCAGTCGCGACCGGCTCTCCATCCACCAGCAGCTCGAACTGCCGCCGCTCGAGGTCAGTAATTGGCCTGCCGTTCTGGTTGAAGAGCACGAACGGCACGATCACGTAGTTGACCGCAACGCTCTCGCCGAATGGATCTTCCGCCCCGGCCGTCTGGGCAGTGGCATCCGAAACGGTCAAAATGAGGGCAGCGAGTGCCAGCGCTCCCGTGGCGAACCATGCCACTCGAAACCTCGATCTGTTCTCTGCCGTAGTGTTCATCATAGGAGGTAACGTTCAATGCCTTTGCACCGCTCGAGAAGACACAGGATTTTCGGTGGCGTTTGTGGAGGACTCGCCGAGTGGCTCGGCTGGAACCCCACGCTGGTTCGGATTCTGTACGTCGTGATCTCGATTACGACCGCGGGATCTGGTTTTCTCCTCTATCTCATCCTCTGGATTCTGATGCCGCAATCGTCGACCTAGTCGGAACCGGCCGGTTCAGCTCTTTGCGGCCTTGCCGAGCAGGGCGGTCCCCACGGCGATCGCGACCAGGCCCGCCACGGCCAGTCTGCCATGGCGTTTGACGTTTCTTTTCGCGACGACGGCTTTTTTCCCGGCTTTTTCGGTGATCCGCTCCAGCCGTTCGTCGGCCTTCCTGGACCACCGCTGACCCTTTTTCGTCTCGATCGCCCTGGTCGCGAGCCAGATCGCTCCCAGCGACGCGAGTCGTGACGCGGCAAACATCGTTTTCGAATCCTTTGCAGTCAACAAGTTCCACCCCCTGGTTCGTGTCGGAACAGTGCAACGTGATTGCCACGGTCCGGCTGGGTGCTGGAATAATCCCAATCTCGGTTATATTTTAATAAAAGAGTTATAGAAATAGTATAATACTTCTAACTTAGGGTGGCGGTCGCGTGCGCGATCGCACTCGCGCTTCCATCATCTGATTCAAGTTAGGAGTATGAGCGGAAAACCGGCCCGGCTGAGGATGAACCGGATTGCAAAGCCGGCGACCAACAAGACCGATTTCGAGTTGGTGTGTCTCGCGGTCAGCGCGATGAATGGATGCGAAGCCTGCGTACGGTCTCATGAAAAGGTGGTGATCGACGGCGGTCTGACCGAGGATCACGTGAATGATGCGGTTCGAATTGCCGCTACGATGCAGGCGCGGCGATCGGGCTGGAAGTCTGAGCGGTCCCGACGCTGTTAGAATCCGACAAGACCTCGGGGTGCGTTCATCGCCCTCCTTGAATCTGTTCCCGAAGGAGGGCAGCATGCCCACGGCTGATCGCGGCAGACTCGACTGGATCAACATCGCGTTCCTCACGCTCACACCGGTGATCGGGACTGTCGGCACGCTGCTCTGGACCCTGCACCGGGGATTCGAGTGGTGGATGCTCGGTCTCTTCCTCGTCCTCTACACGCTGGTCGGCATGTCGATCTGCGCCGGCTATCACCGGTGCTTTTCCCATCGCAGCTACACCGCGGCGAGGCCGATTCAGGCCCTCTACGGTTTTTTTGGAGCGATGGCTGCCCAGAACTCGATTCTCTGGTGGTGCTCTTCTCATCGGGTTCACCATTCTCACGTCGACAAGGACTGGGATCCATACAACATCCGGCGAGGGTTCTGGTGGGCACACATCCTCTGGATCTTTCACAAGGTCGAGGGAAACGGTTTCGAGAACTCGCCCGATCTGGTCGCCAACCGGATCGTGCAGTGGCAGCACAAGTACTACATCCCGATCCTGATTTTCGGGGGCTTCGGGATCCCCGCCACGGTGGGCTGGATGTTCGGTGATCCGATCGCAGGGTTGCTCTGGGGCGGATTTCTCCGCATCGCCGCCGTCCACCACAGCACGTTCTTCGTCAATTCTCTCGCGCACAGTCTCGGCGAGCCGCGCTATGCGTGGGAGGTCTCGGCGAGGGACAACTGGGCCGTCGCGCTGCTGACGTTCGGCGAGGGATACCACAGCTTTCATCACCGATTCGCCTCCGATTACCGGAACGGCGTGAAGTGGTGGCAGTGGGATCCTGCAAAGTGGTTGATACGAGGCCTTTCGAAGGCGAGGCTCGCCTGGGATCTCCGCTCGACCCCCGCCCCGCTGATCGAGCGGGCGAGAATGACCGCGGCGCTTCGGGCGCATGAAGCGCAGGAAACGGAGGTTTCGGTGAATGTGCTGGCTCGATACCGGGAGCGGATCGCCGTGGCGACCGGAGAGCTCGAGGAATCGTTCGAGCTCTGGAAGGCGGCAATGAACGAAAAAGCGGCCGGGGTTTCCCGGCAGTGGCGCGCGAAGAAACGCGAGGCCGGCAGAAGAATACGAGTCGCTCGCAGGGAATGGGTTGCGGCGGTTCGGCTGCTGAGAGCAGCGGTCCAGGCGCGGTCCGAAAGTGCAACATAACCGTCACGCCGCAGGAACCAGGAGCTCCCATCAACCGTAGAGGTAAGTGTGAAGGACGACAAGAAGCAGGCTGAAGTCGAACCAAAGAGGGGTTTCTTTCAGGAGCTCTGGACCGAATGGATCCGACCCATCCTGATCATCCTCGCGGTGCTCATCCCGTTCCGGTCGGCGGTCGCGGACTGGAACGACGTACCGACAGGTTCGATGAAGCCGACGATTCTCGAGGGCGATCGCGTCGTCGTGAACAAGCTCGCCTATGACCTCAAGATCCCTCTGACCACGATCCGGATTGCGGAATGGGATGATCCGGAAAGAGGAGACATCGTCGTGCTTTTCTCGCCGCGTGACGGCAAGCGTCTCGTCAAGCGTGTGATCGGTCTTCCCGGCGACATCATCGAGACGCGCAATGGCGTGCTCTTCGTCAACGATGAGCCCGCCAGCTACGAACCGCTCGACTGGCAGATGCTCGACGGAGTTTCCTCGGACGACGCCCGCGGATCAGCGTTCTTCGTCGAGGCCTTTCCCGGCGGAGCGCATCCGGTGATGGCGATGGCGTATGCCGGCGTCGATCGGAACTTCGGGCCGGAGATGGTCGCGAACGACCACTATTTCGTGATGGGCGACAACCGGGACAACAGCTCCGACAGCCGGGTGATCGGTGCGATCGAACGCGACCGGATCGTCGGCAAGGTCTTCGCGGTGGCTTTCTCGCTCGATCGCAACCACTACTACAAGCCGCGTTTTTCCCGATTTTTTCAGGGTCTCGACTGACCGGAGGCGCGGGGTGGGGGGGGGAAAATTTTAAATAAAAAAAAAAAAAGGGGTAAAATTTTGAATTAAAGTATTTTTTTTTAAATTGTGTACCCACCCCCCGCATAAACGAAACCCCCCCCATAACCGCCGGCTGACAATTTTTGTTGGGATTTTAGCGACCCCCCGAGATGTAACATAACCACCAAAAAAAA